>CAZVBH010000013.1:0-39284 GCA_964625275.1 uncultured Lachnoclostridium sp. | reverse complement strand
GATAACTTCCTACCCTCAAAAAGACTTCTCGAATCACAGCCTTTTTCAAAATAGGTTGCGATCATATTTGCAGTGATAGATTTTCCAAAACGGCGAGGACGACTGATGCAGACATAGCTTTGCTCGGTATTTAAAACCTGATTAAAAAAGTTAATCATATCTGTCTTATCTACATAAAGTCCTGAGTTTAAAACTCTGGTAAATTCTTCGTTTCCACGATTTAAAAACATTCCCATATAACACATCTCCTTCATGCTATGTCAAATTTCTGCCATGACCTCATTATATATTCCAAAAAGTAAAAGAGTAAAATTAACGGATATTGATTAGAAGTAATCTTACGCCAAATGTTAATTATAACTATCAGATCAATTTTTTAACTAGCTATTAAATCATAACACAAGTATTTACAAATCGCAACCTAAGGTTTGTTGCTCGAAGTATAATAACTGATTGCAATACATCATACTAAAGAATTTTCCTCATTGTACTTTTAGATTAAATCGGTTATACTAAATCTGTTTGTGAGACTGGGGAAACAACTTGTTGACAACTCAACAAAACAATGATATATTTTCTTCAGGTCTGCAATGGAATAAATTTATAAGCAGTCGGAAATTTCCGGTAGAGTTGGAGGAAGCAAATGAAAGCTAAAATTATTGGTACAGGACATGCAGTTCCTAAGCAGGTCATTAGTAACCAGGATTTTGAAAAATTTATTGAAACCAGTGATGAGTGGATTAAGGAAAGAACAGGAATGGACAAGCGTCACATAATTACCGACGAGACGACACTTGACCTTGGTAATGAAGCGGCCGATAAGGCTTTAGAGATGGCAGGAATTCCCGCATCAGATATAGAAATTCTCATAGTCACTACAGCGACAGGTGACACAGTATATCCTAATATGGCATGTCAGATTCAAGCACATATCGATAATCATACAGCAATGTGCTATGATCTTAACGCAGCCTGCTCAGGCTTTTTATATGCAGCAACAACAGCACAGGCATTTATAAAATCAGGAATGGCAAAAACAATTATGGTAGTTGCCACAGAGATGGTTTCTAAAACCGTAGATTATACTGACAGAAGCTCATGTATTCTCTTTGGTGATGGTGCGGCGGCAGTTATCTTCCAGGCGTCAGAGGAAAGTGGCATTGTAGATGCAATTTTCCATGCTGATGGAGCCAAAGGAGGCTGTATCCATATGAAGGACCGTCAGAGAGACAATTACTGGCATAAGGATGAAGAGGCACCAGACTTTATGTATATGGAAGGAAAGCCGGTTTATGCATTTGCAACACGTACGGTACCTGAGGCTATTCATGAACTGTTAGATAAAACACAGACAGCTATTGATGATGTTGATTGGTTCGTGCTTCATCAGGCAAATGGAAAGATGCTCCAGATGATAGCAAGAAAGCTTGGAGTATCAGAGGATAAGGTACCAATGAATCTCAATAAGTATGGCAACACCTCATCAGCTACAATTCCAATTTTGCTTGATGAACTCGTAAGAGAAGGCAAAATTAAGGCCGGTGACAAGATTGTAATGTCAGGCTTCGGTGCAGGGCTTACCTGGGGAGCACTCCTTCTAGAGTGGTAAATAGATTAAACTGATGAAAAATTCATCTTTAATAATAAATAATATATTTTTTGAAAGAGGTAGCAAAAATGTTTGATGAAATTAAAGAGTTAATGGTAGACCAGTTAGGTCTTGATGCAAATGAAATCACCGAGACAACAGATTTCAAGAAGGACTTAGGAATCGATTCACTTGACCTTTTTGAACTCGTTTCTCAGGTTGAAGATAATTACGGAATTGAAATTCCGGCTGAGGATCTTGAGTCAATCGCAACAGTTAAGGATTTAATTGATTATATCGAAGCTCATAAGTAAGAGCTTTAGATGGAGGAAAGCATGAAAACAAGAATCACAGAAATGCTTGGCATTGAATATCCAATCATCCAGGGAGGTATGGCATGGGTTGCTGAGGGCAAGCTTGCAGCAGCAGTATCTAATGCAGGTGGTCTTGGAATTATTGGAGCAGGTGCAGCTCCCGGAGAAGCTGTTCGTAAAATGATTCAGGAGGCAAAGTCTCTTACAGACAAGCCATTTGGTGTTAATGTAATGCTTCTCAGCCCATCAGCTGAGGATGTTGCAAAGGTTATTATTGAAGAAGGCGTAAAGGTAGTAACTACCGGTGCCGGAGATCCAAGCAAGTTTATGAAGGCTTGGAAGGAAGCAGGAATTAAGGTTATGCCGGTTGTCGCTTCCTCTACAAGTGCAAAAAGAATGGAGAAGTGTGGATGTGACGCCGTTATCGCAGAAGGCTGTGAATCAGGTGGACATATCGGTGAGCTTTCAACCATGCCACTCGTTCCACAGGTTGTTGATGCTGTAAGCATCCCTGTTATTGCAGCAGGTGGTATTGGTGATGGACGTGGCGTTGCAGCAGCTTTTATGCTTGGTGCAGAGGCAGTTCAGATGGGAACAAGATTTCTTCTTGCAGATGAGTGTCAGGTTCATGAAAACTATAAGCTCAAGGTTGAAAAGGCAAAGGACATTGATGCAAAGGTAACCGGAAGATCAGGTGGTCATCCTGTACGTTCACTTCGTAATCCAATGACCAATAAGTATCTCAAGATGGAAGCAGAGGGTGCAACCTTTGATGAATTAGAGAGTCTTACTGTAGGTGCCCTTAGAAAGGCAGTCGTTGAAGGCGATGTAAATAACGGAACTGTAATGGCAGGACAGATTGCAGGACTTGTTTCAAAGAGACAGTCATGCAAGGAAATAGTGGATGAGCTTATGGCAGAGACAAAGGCTCTCTTAAATAAGGCTCCTTCAATTATGGAGTAAAAAGCATGAAAGCAATAGTATTCCCTGGACAGGGTGCCCAGAAAATTGGAATGGGCAAGGATTTTTATGAAAATTATCCTAAGGCAAAGGAAGCATTTGATAAGGCAAGCGAGGCAGCAGGTCTTGATATTGCAAAGCTTTGCTTTGAGGAAGAGGAAAAAATTAATCAGACTGAATATACACAGGTAGCACTTGTTACCTGTGAGCTGGCAATTATGGCAGTACTTGCAGACATGGGACTTAGTGCCGATGTAACTGCCGGCTTAAGCCTTGGTGAGTATTCATCACTTGTGCTCGCAGGTTCGATGGACATTTCTAAGGCTGCAAAGCTTGTACGTCACAGAGGAATTTATATGCAGGAGGCTGTTCCGGCAGGACGAGGCGGAATGGCAGCAATCCTTGGCATGGATCCCGCTGATATTGAAAAGGTAATGGAAGGCTGCGAAAATGCATGGATTGCAAACTACAATTCAGATGCACAGACTGTAATCACTGGCTATAAGGAAGCAGTTGATGAAGCCGCTGCTAAGCTTAAGGAAGCTGGCGCAAAGCGAGTTGTACCTCTTGTGGTAAGCGGACCTTTCCACAGCCCGCTTATGAATCCGGCTAGTGAAAAGCTGGCTGCAGACCTTGAAAAGGTTGAGATATTAAAGCCGGTTATTCCTTATGTAGCTAATGTTAACGGTGAATATGTTGACAGTGCAGAGCCTGTAAAGGAGCTTTTGACAAAGCAGGTTGCAAGCTCAGTAAGATGGAACCAGAGTGTAAAGGCAATGGTTGCAGCAGGTGTTGATACCTTTATTGAGGTTGGACCGGGAAAGACTCTTACAAAGCTTATCAGTAAGATAGCACCAGCAGCAAAGACTGTAAATGTAGCTACAGTAGAGGATTTAGAGTCGGTTAAGGAGTTTATCTGATCTAATCCTTAATGAAAAGTTATCTGCCACTTTTGGAATAGTACTTTTCTGTATCAGTAGGAGCCTTCTGGTTCCTACTGATACTTAATTATAGTAAGCCGGCAGAGGTCTGTCGGTAAATCAAGCTAACAGAGGGTGAGCCTGAATGAAAGGCTTAATACCTTTGCAAAGATGAAGAGGAGGCTAATAATGCTTACAGGTAAGGTGGCTCTTGTTACAGGAGCAAGTCGTGGAATAGGAAGGGAGATTGCAAAGACTCTTGCTGCAAAAGGCGCAACTGTTGTACTGAATTACAATGGCTCACAGGCAGCGGCAGAGGAGGCTGTAAATGAAATTGTTGCAGCAGGCGGCAGTGCAAGGGCTGTGAAGTGCAATGTCTCAGAATTCAGTGCGGCAGAAGAAATGATTAAGGAAATTATTGCTGAATACGGACGACTTGATATTCTTGTCAATAATGCCGGAATTACAAGAGACGGCCTCCTTATGAGAATGAGTGAAGAGGATTTTGATGCGGTCCTTAATACAAATCTGAAGGGAGCTTTTAACTGCACACGTCATGTTGCAAGACAGATGCTCAAGCAGAAAAGTGGAAGAATTATTAATATATCTTCGGTTTCAGGTATTATGGGAAATGCCGGACAGGCAAACTATTCAGCATCAAAGGCTGGCGTAATTGGTCTGACAAAATCTGTTGCAAGAGAGCTTGCAAGCAGAGGAATTACAGCAAATGCAATTGCACCGGGATTTATAGAAACAGACATGACAAGCACACTTTCTGACCAGGTGAAGGAGGGAGCTGTTGCACAGATTCCGTTCGGACATTTTGGAAAGACAAGCGACATTGCTAATCTTGCAGCATTTCTGGCATCAGACGAGGCTGCATATATTACAGGACAGGTCATTGCAGTTGACGGTGGAATGAGCATGTAGCTAAAGCAATATTATTTTAGAGCTGGAAATCAGCGGAAAGGATTTTTATGACAGCTAGAAGAGTAGTAGTCACAGGACTTGGAGCAGTAACTCCAATTGGAAATACCGTTCCGGAATTCTGGGATGGAATTAAAGCGGGAAAAATAGGCTTTGATTATATTAAAGCATTTGATACAACAGAATTTAAAGCAAAGATTGCAGCAGAGGTAAAGGATTTTGATCCTAAGCAGTATCTGGATCCAAAGGATGTAAGACGTATGGGAAGATATGTTCAGCTCGGCGTCGTTGCAGCAGGAGAGGCTCTTGCTGATTCAGGAATTGATATGAGTAAAGAGGATCCATATCGTGTGGGAGCAATAGTAAGCTCAGGTGTAGGTGACCTTCAGGTTTTTGAAAAGGATCACAAGGCATACCTTGAAAAAGGACCAAAGAGAGTTTCAATTCTTTTCGTGCCAACCATGATTTCTAACATGGCAGCAGGAAATATTGCAATAAAATACGGCCTTAAGGGCAAGAATATAAGTGTAACTACAGCATGCGCAACAGGAACTCACTCAATTGGTGAAGCCTATAGAACAATTCAGTATGGAGATGCAGATGTAATGCTTGCAGGTGGTGCAGAGGCAGCAATTTGTCCAATGGGTGTTGCAGGCTTCATTAACCTTACTGCACTTTCACTTTCTGATGACCCTAAGAAGTGCTCAATTCCTTTTGATAAGGACAGAAGTGGATTCGTAATGGGCGAAGGTGCCGGCGTACTTGTGCTTGAAGAGCTCGAGCATGCAAAGGCAAGAGGTGCAAAGATTTATGCTGAAATTGCAGGCTATGGAGCAACCTCAGATGCTTACCATATCACAAGTCCTGCTGAGGACGGAAGCGGTGCTTCAAAGGCAATGGAATTTGCAATTAAAGATGGGGGAATTACACCGGAGGATATTGATTATATCAATGCACATGGTACGAGCACACATCACAATGACCTTTTTGAGACCAGAGCAATCAAAAATGTATTTGGAGACCATGCAAATGAGCTTCTTGTAAATTCAACAAAGTCCATGGTAGGACATATGCTTGGAGCAGCAGGTGGAATTGAAGAAATTACTGTTGTTAAGTCAATTCAGGACAGCTATGTGCATCAGACAGTAGGTCTTGAAAATCCTGATGAGGAATGTACTCTTAATTATTGTATGGGAAGCGGCGTTAACAAAGAAATCAATTATGCAATCAGCAACTCATTTGGTTTCGGTGGACATAATGCTTGTATTCTTACAAAGAAATATGAAGATTAATACTTAGCAGAGTTAAAATTAACTCGCAGAAAGGTATGGTTATAATATGGAAATGAATGAACAGGTAAAATACCTGGCAGAAATATTAAAGGAATATGATCTCACCTCTATTGAAGTAGAATCAGAGGAGCTTCATATTGAACTAAAAAAAGAAAAGCCACCAATGCCTCCGAAGAAACCCGGAGACAGACCATGTCCACCACCAAAACCTGGTGAAGGACCATGTCCTCCTCCAATGCCGGGCTTTGGACAGCCTCCAATGCCAGGCTTTCAGCCACAAAATCTTGGCTTTTGCCAGCCACCGGTAGGGGGCTTTGGCTATGCTCAGGTTCAGCCGGGACAGATGGTTTATGGACAGCCTGGCTTCGGTCAGACACCGGTTCAGGCACCGGGAGTGACAGAAGCACCGGCAGCAGTGCCTCAAGCAGAGCTTAAGACTGTTAAGGCTCCGCTTGTAGGAACCTTTTATGTGGCACCGGGTGAAGGAAAAGCTCCTTTTGTAAAGGTTGGAGATACCGTTAAAAAAGGACAGATAATCGGAATTATTGAAGCTATGAAGCTTATGAATGAAATTGAAAGTGATGCTGATGGGGTGGTAGCTGAAGTTCTTGCTGAGAATGGCAAGATGGTTGAGTACGGAGCTCCACTCATCTCACTCAGATAGGAAGGACATTCTAAAAAATGTTTCAAAAAATATTGATTGCAAATCGTGGTGAGATAGCAGTAAGAATAATACGTGCCTGTCGTGAATTAGGTATTCAGACTGTTGCAGTTTATTCCGAAGCAGACAAAGATTCCCTTCATACAATGCTTGCTGATGAGGCTGTATGTATCGGACCTGCATCACCTGCTGAAAGCTATTTAAAAATGGAGAACATAATCTCTGCAACCATAGCTTCAGGGGCTGAGGCCATTCATCCCGGATTTGGATTTCTTTCGGAAAACACGAGATTTGCAGAGCTTTGCGAAAAATGTAACATTAAATTTATAGGACCATCTTCACAGGTAATTGCAGCAATGGGTGATAAAGCCAGCGCAAGAAAAACCATGAAGGCAGCGGGAGTGCCTGTTACACCGGGCTCAGATGAGGCAATTACGGATGCTGTGCAGGCAAAGGAAATTGCAGATGAGATTGGCTATCCTGTAATAATCAAGGCTTCTAATGGCGGCGGTGGCAAGGGAATGAGAGTTGCCGAGAGTCCTCGGAGCTTTGAAGAAATGTTTCTGCTTGCTCAGACAGAGGCCATAAATGCCTTCGGTGACGGAAGAATGTATATTGAAAAATATATCACCGTTGCAAAGCATATTGAGGTTCAGATACTTGCGGACGGAAAAGGTCATGCAATTTCACTTGGCGAAAGAGACTGCTCAATACAGAGAAAACACCAGAAGCTTATAGAAGAGGCACCTGCGTGCTCCTTATCACCAGAGCTTCGCAAACGTATAAATGAGGCCGCTGTGCTTGCAGCAAAGGCCGCAAATTATGAAAATGCAGGTACTATTGAATTTCTTGTTCCGGACAAGAACACCTTTTACTTTATGGAGATGAATACGAGACTTCAGGTTGAACATTCAATCTCAGAAGAAGTAACAGGAGTAGATATCGTCAAGGAACAGCTGAAAATCGCATCAGGTGAAGGCTTAAAGCTTACACAGGAAGATGTTAAGATTACCGGACATTCTATTGAGTGCCGTATTAATGCAGAGGATGCAGAAAAAGGCTTTAGACCATGTCCGGGAAAGATTACGGATGTATTTCTTCCGGCGGGAAGAGGCGTAAGACTTGAACATTGCATTTATTCAGGCCTTACAATTCAACCATTCTATGATTCAATGGTTTTAAAGCTTATCGTTAAGGACAATAGTCGTCTTGAGGCAATTCACAAAATGCAGAGCGCACTTGGTGAACTCATAATAGAAGGCATTACTACCACTCAGGATTTTCTCTATGACATTCTTCATGACGAGGAGTTCATAAAGGGTGATTTTAATACCGGATTTATAGAAGATTATGCGAAAAGGAATAATCGATGAAGGATTTATTTAAAAAGCGTCCTGTTACAAGTATAGTAGGTGAATCGATTGCAGCAGAGCACGAAAATACTGCAGCTCCTGAGGTCCCTGAGGGAATGTGGAAAAAGTGCAATTATTGCCGTAAGCCTCTTTATACTGAGGACGTAATAAATAATAATTTTATGTGCCCATTATGTGGCGGATATTTTAGATTACATGCAAGAAGAAGAATAGCTCAGGTAAGTGATTCCTTTGAGGAATGGGATGAGACAATGGAATTTGTAAATCCTCTTGGCAAAAAGGATTATCATGCAAAGCATACCCAGGCTCAGGAAAAGTCAAAGCTCAATGAGGCAGTAGTAACAGGTCTTGCAGAGCTGGACGGCAGAAAATATGTGCTTGGAGTAATGGACAACAGATTCATGATGGCAAGCATGGGACACATTGTGGGTGAAAAAATCACAAGAGCTGTTGAAAAGGCTACGGAGCTGAAGCTTCCGGTAGTTATTTTTTGCTGCTCCGGTGGAGCCAGAATGCAAGAGGGTATGGTAAGTCTTATGCAGATGGCAAAGACAAGTGCAGCACTCAAAAAACATTCAGAGGCAGGACTTCTCTATATAACGGTTCTTACAGAGCCTACAACAGGGGGAGTGACTGCAAGCTTTGCAATGCTTGGCGACATCATACTTGCAGAGCCGGGAGCACTTATCGGATTTGCCGGACCAAGAGTAATTGAGCAGACCATAGGACAGAAGCTTCCAAAAGGCTTCCAAAGATCAGAATTTCAGCTTGAACATGGATATGTAGATGCGATTGTTGAAAGAAATGATTACAGAAAGGTTATCTCAAGACTGATAAGACTTCATACTGAAAAGAATGTCACTATACAGGCTGAAAAAGTATTACATGCAGGTGCTTGTGATGATTACTCTAAGCGAGAGAAAAAATATTCTGCCTGGGAAAGAGTTAAGATTTCCAGAAAGAATACCAGACCGACTGCGCTTGATTATATTTCCATCCTTTTTGATGACTTCTTTGAGCTTCATGGTGACAGAGGCGTGAGAGATGATGGAGCGATTGTAGGTGGGATTGCCTCTTTCGCAGGGGTTCCTGTGACGGTTATTGCTCAGCAAAAGGGTAAAAATACAGCTGAAAATATAAAAAGAAACTTTGGTATGCCTTCACCTGAGGGCTATCGTAAGGCACTCAGACTCATGAAGGAGGCAGAAAAATTCAACCGTCCTGTTGTCTGCTTTGTAGATACGCCGGGAGCCTTTTGTGGTCTAGAAGCTGAAGAAAGAGGACAGGGTGAGGCTATTGCAAAGAATCTTTTTGAGATGAGTGCACTTAGAACACCGGTAATTACCTTCCTTATTGGAGAAGGTGGTTCCGGCGGAGCACTTGCAATGGCAGTTTCCGACAGAATTTCCATGATGGAAAATGCCTGCTATTCAATTCTTTCACCTGAAGGCTATGCATCAATTCTTTGGAAGGACTCATCAAGGGCAGAGGAGGCTGCAGAGGAAATGAAGCTGACTGCCTATGAGTTAAAGAAGCTTGGAGTAATTGATGACATCATTATAGAGGATGAGCCTGCGGCAGCAGAGAATCTTTGCGGTATAGCTTCCCAGATGAATGATATTCTTCTTGAATTTCTTGAGGACAGCAGCAAGCTTGATACCGACAATCTGATTGAAGCGAGATATAAGCGTTTTAGAAAGTTTTAAAAGGAGAAAGCAATGAATAAAGAAGAAATTATGAATATACTGCCACATCGTGACAACATGCTTTTAGTTGAGGAAGCTGAAATTATTGGCGATGAGGCTCATGGAAAATATCATGTAAGAGGCGATGAGTTTTTTCTTCAGGGACATTTTCCGGGAAATCCGGTTGTGCCGGGTGTAATTCTTTGTGAAATGATGGCTCAGGCTACCTGTGTGCTTTTGGTTGATAAGTCAGAGGGAAAGACACCATACTTCACCAGCATGAATAAGGTAAAGTTCAAAAAAATGGTAAAGCCGGGAGATACCCTTGAAAGTGTTTGCAAAATCACAAGGGCAAAGGCACCATTTTACTGGGCAGAAGGCAAAGGCTATGTTAATGGAGAGCTTCATGTAGAAGCGGAATTTTCTTTTGCATTAATGTAAGAAGCTGGCGGCGGTAACTTATACTTTATTTTACTTTGGAGTACGAAAATGCTTGATATTGAAAGATTTGAACAATTTAGCAGGCTTTTATCCCAAATCACGCGAGAACTTACCAGAATCAAGACAAAGTATATGAGCAGATATGGCCTTGGAAGCACCCATCTGATGTGTATTATTTCCTTACGCAAAAATGAGGGACAGACGGCAGGAGACTTGGTCGCCGGGGAGGAGGTTGACAAGGCTCAGCTCTCACGTGTGCTGTCAGAGCTTTGTGCGAAAAGCTTTGTTGAGCCGGTTCCGGGTCAGAGCTGCAAATATAGAAAAAAATATCAGCTTACTGATGAAGGAATGAAAATAGCCGATGAGGTATCTGAGCTTACAAAAAGAATAATCAGGTTTGTAGACAAGGGACTTAATGGAGAGCAGATAAAAATAATGTATGAGGCACTGGCCGTTATTAATAAAAATTTAGCAGAAGTAAGAGATACATTCTAAAAAAGTTAGTTATTGCTAATTTTCCTGTTGACATTTTAGAAAATATGTATTAAATTAAGTGATGTTAGAAAAACCTAACCTTGGTTAGCAATACGTAACTAAAATGCTTTAGTGGAAAGGATGCATTTATGACTCTTAATGATGCGGAAGTAGGCAAAGAAGTAATTGTTAAGTCGATAGAAACAGATGACGAAGAAATAAAGGGATTTCTGTTTACACTTGGATGCTATAGCGGAGAACCAATTACGGTAGTTACGAGGAAGAGAAAGAATCTTTGTGTATCCATTAAGGATGCCCGCTATAACATTGATTCAGATCTTGCAACTGCAATAACTATCTGATATAAAAAAAAGAAAATGACTTTGTTCATTTTTTTTTGAGTATACGTTAGGAATTGCTAACTGAAGTTACATAAAACAAACTAGGAGTGTAGTAAGGAGGATTCTCGATGAGAATAGCATTGACAGGTAATCCCAATAGTGGAAAAACCACCATGTATAATGCGCTGACAGGCCGTAATGAAAAAATCGGCAACTGGGCAGGTGTTACGGTAGACAGAAAAGAAAGCCCTATTAAAAAAATCTATAACGAAGCTTCGAAGGAACTGATTGCAGTTGACCTTCCCGGTGCGTATTCAATGTCACCATTTACTTCGGAGGAAAGCATTACAAGCGGATATGTAAAGAATGAGCATCCTGATGCGATTATCAATATTGTAGATGCAACAAACCTTTCACGAAGCCTTTTCTTTACAACACAGCTTCTTGAGCTTGGAGTACCGGTTGTTGTTGCACTTAACAAGAGCGATATCAATGCGAAAAAGGGAACGAAAATTGATGAAAAGAAGCTCTCAGAAAAGCTTGGATGTCCTGTTATAAAGACGGTTTCCGTATCCGATGGGGGACTTAAGGAGGTAGTTAAGGCAGCTGCCGCACTTGAAGGCAAAGGACAAAAGGCTCCTTATGTACAGGGACATATAAATCTTCATGATAAGAAAGAGGTTGAAGAAGCCGATAGAAAGCGTTTTGAATTTGTAAATAAAATCGTATCAGAGGTTGAGGTACGAAAGGTACTTACAAAAGAGAAAAATGTCGGCGATAAGATAGATGCAGTAATTACACATCCTGTTGCAGGACTTGTAGTATTTGCAGCGATCATGTTTTTAGTATTTTATATTTCACAGTCAACAGTCGGTACATGGATTTCCGAATGGCTCACAGGTCTCATTGAAGACTTCCAGGGATGGGCAGGAGATAAACTTGCAGACATAAATCCATTACTTTATGCAATTCTTGTAGATGGTATTATCGGTGGCGTAGGTGCGGTTATCGGATTCTTACCACTCGTTATGGTAATGTACTTCCTTATTGCATTACTTGAGGACTGTGGCTATATGAGCCGTGCAACAGTAGTTCTTGATCCTATCTTTAAGAGAGTAGGACTTTCAGGAAAATCAGTAATTCCTATTGTACTTGGTACAGGCTGTGGTATTCCTGCCATCATGTCATGTCGTACAATTAAGAATGAAAGAGAGAGAAGAACATCAGCTATGCTGGCAACTTTCATGCCTTGTGGTGCTAAGCTTCCTGTTATTGCTCTTTTTGCAGGAGCCTTCTTCTCGGATGCAAGCTGGGTTGGACCTGTAATGTATTTTGTAGGAATCCTTTTAATTCTCCTTTGGGCTTTGATTGTAAAGGCTATAACAGGTATGAAATATAGAAAGTCCTTCTTTATCATGGAACTTCCTGAATACAAGGTTCCAAGCCTTAAGTTTGCAGCCGGCTCAATGCTTGAAAGAGGAAAGGCTTATATTAAAAAAGCCGGAACCATTATTCTCGTATGCAATACAGTAGTACAGATTATGCAGTCCTTCACACCAGCTTTCAAGGCAATTGAGGATGGCGCAGAGGATACATCAATTCTCGCAACAATCGCAGGACCTATTGCGGTTCTTATCGTACCAATCGTAGGCTTTAAGGCATGGCAGCTTGCAGCAGCAGCAGTTACAGGCTTTATAGCGAAAGAAAATGTAGTAGGTACACTTGCAACAGTTTATGCAGTAACAAACTTTATTGATACTGATGAGCTTGAGCTTACAGGCGGAGCTTCTGAGGTTGCTTCAATTTTTGCACTTACAAAGGTAGCTGCTCTTGCTTACCTGATGTTCAATCTTTATACACCACCTTGCTTTGCAGCCTTAGGTGCAATGCGTTCAGAGCTTCAGTCAAAGAAGTGGTTCTGGGGTGCAGTTGGACTTCAGCTTGGAACAGGTTATACAGTTGGCTTCCTGGTATTCCAGATTGGCTCACTTGTTGTTGGAGACGGACTCCAGAAGGGCTTTGTTGGCGGTCTTATTTTCGTATTATGCTTTGCAGCCATTGTAACAGGCATTATCATTAAGAACAACAGAAAGCTTGACACAGAGTATCAGCTCGGTTAAAGTAAGCTTGTTAGAATCTGAATGGACACTTGATAAAATTAATATTGATAAGCAGACAATTAAGCGGCTATCGGTGGATTTAGATTAGCATACAGGTAAAAAATATAAGGAGGCAGATTATGGGAACAATAATTGCAAATGTAGTAGCTCTGGTTATCGTACTGGCAGTAGTTGGCGGCGCAGTATACTATATCTATAAAAACCGTAAAAAGGGTGTTAAATGCATTGGTTGTCCCTATGCTGCAACCTGCAATCATGGCTGCACCGGTCAGGTAAAGCAGCCCGAGAGCAAAAAAGAGATGAAAGAAAAGTAACAAATAAGGTTAGGCACAGCAGCAACTTAGCTCTGTGCCTTTTCTGATTTTGGATTTATAAAAATATATTGAGTAATTTAACCTTATCTGAAAAGTCCCCGCTTCTTAAGAGGTGGGCAGGGGAGCCATGAAGTGGCATTAAGGTTATGAGCAAGTAGCGGAGCGGATAGCGAATATCAGCTTTGATATATTTTTTATTAGGAGGAAAACGTATGAGTGGTACAGATTATGTGATAATTATTATTCTGATTGTCATTTTGGCAATAGCAGTAAAAGGGGCAATTCCACATTTTAAGGGCGAGGGAGACTGCTGTGGAGGACCTAAAGAAAAGCCGGTAAAAAAGAAAATACAGGGCAAGGCAGAGGCTGAATATTTGGTGAAAATTGAGGGCATGCATTGTGTTAACTGTAAAAATAGAATAGAAAAGCATCTTGATGAACTGGATGGAGTGATAGCAAAGGTAAATTTGGAAAAAAAGATCGCCAAGGTTTCGGTTTATAAATCAATTTCAGAGAGTTTTACGAAAAACATTGTAAGAGAAACAATCGAAAAACTGGATTTTAGAGTAGTGTCAATTGAAAAAATATAGTAATTAAACTTAAGGCCACTTCGTGGTCCATCAGTAGGAGTCCAGCCTCCTACTGATGCTGAAAAGTCCCCCACTTAAGAAGTGGAGAGATTTTTCAGATAAGGTTAAATTGCTAAAAATGTGATTAGTTAATCGAAAAGAAGCCATAAAGAAGAAATCGACTATTGATTTTTTGAGAGGAATAATTTATTATATAGTGAGTATTTATATAAAAGTATGAATAATTCTTTGAAAATAAAAGAGTTTTAGTTGAAAACATACAAAATTAAGGCAATTTCAATTTTGGAGGGTTTTGTTATGAAAAAAAGAGGATTAGCACTTCTTTTAGTTGCTTCAATGGCTGCCGGCCTTTTTGGCGCATGTGGCAGCAATAGCAGTAATGAAGGGGGTACCACTTCTGAGAGTGGTTCAGGAGATACTACACAGACCTCATCAGGAAGCAGTTCAATAGTAGTTACGGGCGGAGATACTACCTATAGTGTATCTGATTCCGTTTTGTCAGCAATCGCATCAGTAGATACCGGCGATTTGTATGTGACGGAGAGTATGATTAACAATGGTCTTTTACGTGATGGCAATGTTATTAGAATCGCAGCCGCAATGGAAAAGGCATCTAATGGAGAGACTGTTACACTTGCCTTTGTTGGTGGTGCGGCCTGCGAAGGAGTTGGCGCAAGCTCATCAGATAAGTCCTATGTGAATCTCATTACGGATTGGTTTAAGTCAACCTTCCCAAGCGCAACAATCAATTGTGTAAATATTGGACTTCGTGAAACTGATTCCTACTTTGATGTATATCGAATCAATAATGAGGTTATCAGCGAAAATCCGGATATCGTATTTTTTGATACTGCAAGTGACGATACCGGCGCGAATGCAGAAGAAGGTTATGAGTCTATGATAAGACTTGTCCTTGCACAGAATTCAAAACCGGCTGTTGTTCAAATAATAACAACAAATGAGGCCTTTAAGGATGACAGTGCATATCAGAAGAGTGTCGCTTATAAATATGATCTTCCTGTTATTTCTTATGCAGACGCAATTGAAACAAATATCAACAATGGAACCTGGACATGGTCTGACATAGGCTCAGATGATAGCTTAAATCCTAATGATTCTGGTCATGCATTTATTGCAAGACTCGTTACGACTTATTTGACACGAGTAATTGAAGGCATGAGTTCATCAAATTATTCACAGTTCTATGTAGAGGATGTTACAAATACAGCTACACTGTGCAGATATGAAAATGAAGAGACAGCATTTATGCCTCCTAACAATATTTCTTACGAAGGTTGGGACAAAGTAAGCTTTACAGACACATTACTTCCTTATGGTGAAGCACTTGAGACTACGGATGGCTCAGAGGTTACGATGTATGTAATGGCATCAATGTTTGGTATTGCCTACTATAAGTCAATGGATGGTTCACTTGGACAATTTGATGTTTATGTAGACGATGAATTAGTGGTTACACTTGATGGAGACCTTTCCTCTGTCGATGATGCAGAGTATGATTATGTGGCATTTAGAGAGCTTGGAAGCTACAGTGATGTCAGTGACCATAAAATTACAATTAAAATGGCTGACGATTCTTCTGCTAAGGGATTTAAAGTGCTTGGTCTTTTAGTTACAAAATAAATTTAAAAAAAAGCTTTTAGGGCTGCTCTTTTAGGGCAGCCCATTTTGGATTTTTAAGAAATGAGAAGAAAATTTCTACAAGAATTTACAAATACAAATGAATATATAATGGTTGTACTTTACAAAGTTAGTCAGATTTGGTAAAATCATAAAGTTAATGGGTGAAAATTTACGCTTTATCAGGCAGCTTTAGGCTGTATTACTATATGGAGGCACATTTATACTATGAACAGGTCTAAAGTACTTGCTATAATTGGAATAATATTATTAATAATTCAGGCGGTAGCGTCAGTAATAACAACCTACACTGTTTGCAGGTTTGGAGTGCTGCCTGACAAATATAAAAACCTGATGCTTATACTTCTGATAGTTGCATTTCTTGTAGTTCTGGTCACTCAGTTTTTCAGAATAATAAATATACCGGGAAAGTTTATTTCAGTTGTTATGATAATGCTGCTTATCTATGCATATGTTGCAGTAGATAAGGTGAGCACTACCCTGGAAAATATTAATTCGACTCAAACAGCACAGGTGTCGATGTCTGTCGCAGTTGCAAAAAACTCAGCCTATAATACAATTAACGAAATGGGCTCATTGACCTTTGGTATTACAAATGATTCCATGAGCTATGAATATGACCTTCAGACGATTGATAAAATCAATGCAGAGCTTGGCAAAGAGGTAAGCGCCGTTGAATATGGCGATAACTATGCATTAGCACAGGCCCTTTTTAAAGGCGAGGTTGATGTGATGATTTATAATTCCGCTTATGCATCAACAATAGACGAAGCCTTTGAGGCAGCGGCTCTTACTTATGAATCACAACAGTCAGCTTCAGCTGATAATGTAGACACTACGGCATCATCAGAAGATGAATCTGACGCAGCTTCATTTTTAGATGCAGATCTTGCTTCGGCAGAAGGTGAAGATGGTCAGGCTGACGACGTAACGACTGATATTACAGATGAAGGTATTGAAGATGCTGAGTCAGAAGAGGATTCGACAGAGAGCGTAACAGTAGATGTTGTATTTGATTCAAATGGAAAGGCTATTGATTCTTTTTCTGATAACATAAAAGAAATCAAAACCTACTATCTTGAAGTTCAGGCTACCAATAATTCTACGGGCTTTGCAGATACAACAACAGACAGAGAATTGATTGATACAACAACAACTCCTTTCGTTGTATATATCAGTGGTATAGATGTTGATGGCCCTATTTCAACAGTAAGTCGTTCTGATGTTAACGTAATTGTGGCAGTAAATCCTGTTACAAAGCAGATTGGAATGGTTACAACGCCTCGAGATTCTTATGTTGAAATCCCGGGAATTACTGATGACAGTACACTTAGGGACAAGCTTACTCATGCCGGCCTTTATGGTAATGGATGTGAGTATTCAATTGCAACACTCGAAAAAATTTACGGAATAGATATAGATTACTATGTAAGGGTTAATTTTACATCAGTAGTAAATATAGTTGATATCCTTGGAGGAGTTTCAGTATATTCAGCTCACGACTTTACCGAGCGATGGGCAGGACGTCATTTCAATATTGGTTATAATGATGTTAATGGTATTGAAGCACTTCATTTTGCCAGAGAAAGATATACAATTGAGGGTGGCGACTATTCAAGAGGTAAAAATCATGTTGAGCTTATCAAGGCAGTTCTTAATAAGTGCATGACACCGGCAATTCTCACCAACTACTCAGCTCTTTTAGATGAAGTTGCTGATAACTTTGAAACTAACATGACCAAGGATGAAATAGTAGGTATCGTAAGAATGCAGCTTGAGGATGGCGCAGCTTGGAATTATGCGTCAGCGGCAGCAGAGGATGGTGACGGTCAGGTATTAAGATATACTTATTCTTATACAGGATCACAGCTCTATGTAAGTATACTTACACAGGAATCTGTACAGAAGTGTTCAGATTTACTTGAACAGGTACTCAATGGCGAAATCGTTGAAAGCGATGTGAGCCAGTAAAGGTGTCTGCCATAATAAGGAGAGGGCAGATTGTAACAAAAATAAACTAAAGGAGTTTTTATTATGAGCACGATTGATAACATGTCAGTAAATGCAGTGAGAGTACTCGCTGTAGATGCAATTCAGAAGGCAAAGTCAGGACATCCGGGATTACCACTTGGTGCAGCTCCGACAGCATATGAGCTTTGGGCACATCAGATGAAGCACAATCCAGAAAATCCGGATTGGCTTAACAGAGACCGCTTCATTCTTTCAGGTGGTCATGGTTCAGCAATGCTTTATTCATTGCTTCATCTTTTTGGCTACGGACTTACCGTAGATGATTTAAAGCAGTTTAGACAGGATGGTTCTCTCACACCAGGTCATCCTGAGTATCGTCATACAAGAGGAATCGAAGCTACAACAGGACCTCTTGGAGCAGGTATGGGTATGGCAGTTGGTATGGCAATGGCAGAGGCACATATGGCAGCTCGCTTCAATACAGAAAAGTTCCCTGTAATTGACCACTATACATATGTATTAGGTGGCGATGGCTGTATGCAGGAGGGCATTACCTATGAAGCAATGTCACTTGCAGGAACCTTAAAGCTTGGAAAGCTTATTGTTATTTATGACAGCAACAATATTTCTATTGAAGGTAATGTAGATATAGCATTTACTGAGGACGTTCAGAAGAGATTCCAGGCTATGGGCTTCCAGACAATAACAGTAGATGATGGAAATAATCTCGAGGCTATTGGTGCAGCAATTGCAGATGCAAAGGCTGACACCTCAAGACCATCACTTATTACAGTAAAGACAACAATCGGTTATGGAACACCAAAGGCAGGAACAGCCGCTGTTCATGGCTCACCTATCGGTGACGAAGGAATTGCAGTAATGAAGGACGCTTTTGGCTGGCCAAGTAAAGAGCCATTCTTTGTCCCTGATGAAGTTTATGCTAATCTTGCAGATATCAGAAAGACACTTGCTTCTTATGAAGCAGCTTGGAATGAACTCTATGCAGCATATCGTACAGAATGTCCTGAAAAGGCAGCTGAGCTCGATAAGTTCCTTGATGGAAGTGCCGGTAAGAAGCTTCTTGATGATGACAATTATTGGAATGACCTTGTAAATGATCTTAAGCCTGCAAAGGTGCTTGATTATTCAAAGGATGCAGATGCTACAAGAAACATCAGTGGCTGGGTATTAAATAAAAAGCTTAAGGATGCAATCCCTAATCTTATTGGAGGTTCTGCAGACCTTGCACCTTCAAACATGACTAATATTGCAGGTGTAGGCGATTTTTCAGCCGGTGATTATACAGGAAAGAATCTTCACTTTGGTATCAGAGAATTTGCAATGAGTGCCATTACAAACGGTATGGTTCTTCATGGCTGCAGAACATATTGTGCTACCTTCTTCGTATTCTCAGATTACGTAAAGCCAATGGCAAGACTTGCAGCACTTATGCAGATTCCTACAACCTATGTACTCACTCATGACAGTATCGGTGTTGGTGAGGATGGACCTACTCATGAGCCAATTGAGCAGCTTGCAATGCTTCGTTCACTTCCAAACTTCCACACCTTCCGTCCTGCAGACGCAACAGAGACTTTAGCAGCATGGTATGCAGCAGTAACTTCAGAGAAGACACCTACTGCACTTGTTCTTACAAGACAGAATCTTGCTCCACTTCCTGGTTCATCAAAGGAAGCTCTTAAGGGCGGATATGTAATAGATGCAGCTTCAAAGGAGACACCGGATGCAATTCTTTTGGCTTCAGGCTCAGAGGTTGCACTTTGCGTAGAAGCTAAGAAGGTTCTTGCAGCAGAGGGCATTGATGTAAGCGTAGTATCTATGCCATGTGTAGACGTATTTGAAGAGCAGTCGGAAGAATATAAGGCATCAGTACTTCCTAAGAGTGTACGTGCAAGAGTTGCAGTTGAAGCAGCATCTGATTTCGGCTGGGGCAAATATGTAGGTCTTGATGGAGCAACAGTATGCATGAAGGGCTTTGGAGCATCAGCACCTAACAAGCTTCTTTTCCAGAAGTTTGGCTTCACAGTTGAAAATGTTGTAAATACAGTTAAGAGTGTACTTTAATATTAACCATTTATATGAATGGTAACTTTTCTGAACAAATACAAAAGTAAAGCCGATTAAGTTGGCAATATACAGGAGGGGCTATGGAAGTAAATAATAAGCGAAAGCTAATTGTCTGCATTATTGCAGTTCTTCTTATTCTATTCATAGCCCTTTTTGTAAAAAGCTGCAGCAAACTCATTGATGATCCGAGGAAGGGCGAAAAAGAAGCACTTCTTTATAATGATGATGAGCTGGGAGACGAAGATAAGCTTTTGGTAAATGGAGCATCAGTCGGACGCCAGACAAATAAGGATAAATTTGGTGTACAGGAATTTTTACGACTTGGTGGAGTTACCATTGATAATTATTACAGACAGAAGGACGTTTCCTTTGGCATGGTCGCTTCGGGAATTACTGAGGGTGATGAAGCCTGTGGAATTATTACTTACAGAGGAAATTCTTTAAGACAGGGAGCAGTTTATGGAGCTGCAGAGATAGAAAAAGCAGCCTTCTCTTCCACCTGGTCTGTGAAAATAGGTCAAAGCAGTAATGACCTTTCGGGTGTGCAGCATACCGGACAACCATTGATTGTTCAGTGGAACGATGATATGCGAAGCATGCTCAAAATTAGTGAGAGTAAGAAAAAGAAGTCAGACCTTACAGAAATAATTTATGCAGGGACTGACGGTAAGATTTATTTTATGGATTTAGATGACGGAACCTATACCAGAAATCCAATCGATTTGGAAACGACGATAACAGGTACCGGCACAATCAGCAGCACATCAGTGCCTCTTTATGTAATTGGAGGCAACACCTCATCAACAGCCTCGGCGGAAATTTACATTGTTGATCTTATAAAGGGTGAAGTAATTTATTCATTTGGAAGCTCGCAAAGCTTTAATGAAGATACACTTAAAGCAGAATATGGATTTTCGGCAGCTGCGCTGTTTTCAGATGCAGCAGACTGCCTTATTTCTCAAGGTGAGAATGGAATAATTTATTCACTTACCGTAAGAGCATCAAATGCCAGCGGCTCAATAGATGCCGCCTTTTCAAGTGAGCTTGAATATACATATTCACTTTCTACTCAGTCGGAGAATGGTCTTGTTACAACGAATGGAGCAAGTCAGGCGGCCTGGGGAGATTATATTTATTCAGTTGATTCATCAGGCACCTTAAACTGTATTGATGTAAACAACTGGCAGATGATTTGGATGAGGAAGCTGGGAGAGTGCGTTGACGCAACTCCTGTAATTGAAGCTGATAAGGATGCAGGTACTGCATATATATACATTGGAACGGCATTAAGTCTTGACAATGGAAAATCCAATAGTGGAAAGATTTATTTGTATAAGCTTAATGCGGCAAACGGAAATATAATATGGCAGCAGGAATATGATGCCAGGGTTACAGGCAAGACAGATGGTGGTTCACTTTCATCCTGCGTAGTTGGGAAGGACGGCCTGTCAGATTATGTATATTTTCTATTGGCCGGAACAGACAGTAAGAAATCAGGCACACTTGTATGTCTTAACAAGACCTATGGAAATGAAGAATATACAGTGGCTATGAAGCATTATTCGCTTAGTAATCCGGAAGCGGTTTATGGTACAAATGGGGAAGGCTATATAGTGCTATGTGATATCTCGGGGAATCTTTTTATGCTGGATGGAAAATCAGGAGAAGTGAAAGATACAAGATCAACCGGCGAAAAGATAACCGGAAGTCCTGCAATCTTTAATGACATGCTTGTTGTCAGTACAGAAAGCAGAATTTACGGAATAAAACTTGATTAAGAAAGAGGCATTGCTTTAATGGATTCGTATGACATTTTTATGGACTTGGCAATAATCATTGCCGGTGCTAAATTTTTGGGGCTGGTTACAAGAAAATTCTTACATGCACCACAGGTTGTAGGTATGATAGTCGCAGGACTTTTAATAGGACCCAGCTGTTTAAATATTGTTCAGCAGACGGATTTTATAACCGGAATGGCAGAAATCGGAGTTGTACTCCTGATGTTTTCGGCAGGTCTCGAAACCAATCTTAAGGACTTGCTAAAAACCGGTCCTAAGGCATTTGCAATAGCCTGTGCAGGAGTTTTTATTCCATTAGTAATGGGTACGATTTATTATATGCTCTTTTACGGATTTGCGGCAGTAGGAAGTGTTAAATTCTTTGAAGCCGTATTCATAGGAACAATAATGACGGCAACCTCAGTTTCAATTACGGTTCAGACTCTTAAAGAGCTTGGTAAGATAAATACCTTGGTTGGAACAACAATTGTAAGTGCTGCAATCATCGATGATGTAATTGGCATGGTTGTACTTACTGTAGTTATAGGACTTCAGGGAGGAAATGGCAGCTCTGATATTGGTAAGACACTTATAAGCATAGTTCTTTTCTTTGCTTTCAGCTTAATTGTAGGCTATGCACTTTACAAGGCCTTCAGGCTTGTTGAGAAAAAATGGCCTCATACCAGACGAATCCCAATCATGGGTCTTACACTCTGCTTTGCAATGGCATATCTCGCAGAGGAGGTGTTTGGAGTTGCAGATATAACAGGAGCCTATTTTGCCGGAATCATGCTTTGCTCAACAAGAGATCATGATTATATTGATCAGAAAATGAACATAAGCTCCTATATGCTTTTTGGACCTGTATTTTTTGCATCAATCGGACTAAAAACTAATATAAGTGAAATAAATGCCAGCATACTGCTGTTTTCATTAGGCTTTATACTTGTTGCACTCTTGGGCAAGATAGTAGGCTGTGGATTAGTAGGAAGAATTTGTGGCTTTAGAGGAAAAGATAATTTAAAAATCGGTATCGGAATGATGACCAGAGGTGAGGTTGCCCTGATAGTAGCTCAAAAGGGACTTGCCGTAGGATTAGTAGACTCAGTCTATTTCGCATCAGTAATTTTGTTAATAATTGTATCAAGCATCGCCACACCAATTCTCTTGAAGATACTTTTTTCCGGAGACGGAGATAATACAGAGGCTGTTAAAGCCTAGAGTTAAAAGCTGAAGCCTGTCACAAAGCTGTAAAGTATGTGTGCGAAGCTGTTAAAAAGTTGGCGGCTTTAATTATTAGTAAGGCATTGAGGCTCTGCAGTTAGTGAAAAAAGTTTATATGATAAGATATTAATAATAAGACATAGATAATGGAGGAATTTATATGTGTAATTGCAAGAAAAAACCATATTATATTACAACAGCCATAGCATATACATCCGGAAAGCCACATATTGGAAATACCTATGAGGCAGTTCTAGCAGATGCCATTGCAAGATTTAAGAGATATGAGGGCTATGATGTATTTTTTCAGACAGGAACAGATGAACATGGTCAGAAAATTGAAATAAAGGCAGCAGAGGCTGAAACAACTCCAAAGCAGTTTGTTGATGGCGTTGCAGGACAGATAAAGAGCATTTGGGATTTAATGAATACCAGCTATGATAAGTTCATAAGAACAACAGATGCTGATCATGAAAAGCAGGTTCAGAAGATTTTTAAGAAGCTTTATGATCAGGGAGATATTTATAAGGGTGCTTACGAGGGCATGTATTGTACACCATGTGAGTCCTTCTGGACTGAAAGTCAGCTTGTAGACGGTAAATGTCCGGACTGCGGACGTGAGGTATCACCAGCACGTGAGGAAGCCTATTTCTTTAAGATGAGCAAATATGCAGACAGACTTATTGAGCATATTAATACTCATCCTGAGTTTATACAGCCTGTAAGCCGTAAAAATGAAATGATGAACAATTTCCTTCTTCCGGGACTTCAGGATTTATGTGTATCACGTTCATCCTTTAAGTGGGGTATTCCGGTAGACTTTGACTCAAAGCATGTAGTATATGTATGGCTTGACGCACTTACTAACTATATAACAGGAATAGGATATGATGCAGATGGAAACCATGGAGAGCTTTATAAGAGTCATTGGCCTGCAGACCTTCATCTTATTGGCAAGGACATAATCCGTTTCCATACTATTTACTGGCCAATTTTCCTTATGGCACTTGGCGAGCCATTGCCAAAGCAGGTATTTGGACATCCTTGGCTTCTTCAGGGAGGCGAAAAAATGTCAAAGTCCAGAGGAAATGTAATTTATGCAGATGATTTGGTAGACCTCTTTGGAGTAGATGCAGTACGTTATTTCGTGCTTCATGAAATGCCATTTGATAATGATGGTATCATTACCTGGGAGCTTGTGGTTGAAAGAACAAATTCAGACCTTGCAAATACTCTTGGAAATCTTGTAAACAGAACAATTTCAATGACAAATAAATACTTTGGCGGAGTAGTAAAAGCTACAGGAGTTACTGAAGAGGTTGACGCTGAGCTTAAGGCAGTTGTTACCGGCACAAGGGCAAAGGTCGCAGCTAAAATGGCTGACCTTAGAGTGGCAGATGCACTTACAGAAATTTTTGCTCTGTTCAAGAGATGCAATAAATATATTGACGAGACAATGCCATGGGCACTCGCAAAAGATCCTGAGGCTCAGGACAGACTAAGCGAGGTTCTCTATAATCTTACAGAAAGCATAATAATTGGCGCAAGCCTGCTTTCCTGCTATCTTCCTGAGACCTCAGAAAAAATAGCAAAAATGATGAATACAGCTCTTCGAAGCTATGATGAGCTTGAGGAATTTGGCAAGCTGGAAAATGGTACGGTAGTTACAGATAAGCCTGAAATACTCTTCGCAAGACTTGACATTAAGGACATTCTGCCTAAGGTTGAAGAAATCCAGGCTAAGCAGAAGGCTGAGTATGAAGCAGAGCAGGAAAGAATTGCAAAGGTTACAGGTAAAAATCAGTCCACAGAAGCTGTCACTGCCAATGCTTCAAAACAGGCAGAGGATAAAAATGATGAGTCAAGATTTGTTGACATAGAGGATAAGCCTGAGATAACTTATGAGGATTTTGCAAAGCTTCAGTTCCAGGTTGGTGTAATTGAAAAATGTGAAGAAGTTAAAAAATCTAAAAAGCTTCTTTGCTCACAGGTTAGAGTAGGAAGTAAGACACTTCAGATTGTATCAGGAATTAAAAAGGCTTACACCCCTGAACAGATGGTAGGAAAGCACGTAATGGTAGTAGTAAATCTTAAGTCTGCTACACTTGCAGGACTTACCTCACAGGGAATGTTGCTTTGTGCAGAGGATGAATTTGGAGAGCTTTCACTGATGACACCGGAGAGGTTTATGCCATCAGGCTCAGAAATTTGTTAAGCTTTGATTCTGAAGAGTTTTAAGGCAAATGAACAAACAGTAAAAAAGTGGAGGAGAAATGAGACGTTTTCTTAAGGAGTATGGAAATATAACGGCATCAGGCAGAAGCCTGTACTTTATAGCGGTAGTATTTACCGTTATTTCCATGATTATTATGATGTATGGGGAAGGCATAAAGGCGACGGTCAGAGATGCTTATCAGGAGACTGATGGGACGGTTAAAGAATATGCATTTCAGGTCAGCTCGGATACGAATGAAGATGAGGACGAAGAGGTTACAATTAACTCCAAGTATCTCAAATCGCAGGCGGCATATACCGATTTCCTTTATTCAATTGAAAATGCAGACTTTGTTTCTTATTGCCTGACAACAGCTGAGACCTCAGTTGACAATGTATCTGACTATACACTGGCTGTAAACTCTGCACTGAAGGATATTACGAGCGAAGAAGAGCTTGAAGAGTTAAATCTTGGAAAGTATGATTTGAATGTACTCTTTGTTGACAAGGAAACGGCTGAATATCTGGGTATTTTTAATTTAGTCTCAGGACTATTTGGAGGAGCTGTTACAAGCGACTATAATGAGAATGTTCCGGTTATAATGGGCTATGGCTGGTCAAATGAAGGTATTCAGCTGGGTGAAGCTGCCATGGACATTGACGTAGAAGTTGCCGGAGAGGATTATACATATACAATCAATGCATATTCCTTCCTGCCACCTTCATCAAGTGTCACAATAGACGGAGTGACAATAGACCTTGACAATTATATCATTATTCCAATGCTTGATTTGACAAATGACAACATGCCGGCAAGAATGGATACCATTAGAAGATGGTCATCCGTCTGCACCATGAGAAATAACGGACTCGGTAAATTGTATTCAACACTTTCAGCCAACAGCCTTCAGAAGGAGCTTTATGATATGGCTGATGACCAGGAGCTTGATTATAAGCTTATAATCAAGGATGCTGATTACAATTCCTCAATAATATACAGAGACGACCTGGAAACCATGGAAAGCAATGTTAAAAAAGTTTCAAATGTATTTTTTGCAATAAGTATTTTACTTATGCTGGTATATATAGTTGTTAATTTTTACGGAAGCAAAAAATATATTTATATGGCAATGCTTACGGGAACATCAAAATTTTCACTTACACTTAAGGGAGTAGTTCAATTAGTATTCTTTGTAATAGCAGTTGGAATATGCTCCTATGCAGGAAATTATGGAATATGTAAAATTCTTCAAATGAGCGTAGGAGACATATCAAAGGTGGTATCACCGATTGTGATACTGGCAATTGTTTGTGCGATTGTTCATTGTGTTCTTTATACGATTTATGATCCGTTTAAGGCACAGAGAAACAGTAAGTAAGGAGGGCTGAAAAATGCTATATGAAATTAAAGACATAAGTAAGTCCTTCGGACAGGGGAATGTAGTAATAGATCACTTTTCACTTTCTGTTAATAAGGGCGACATGACAGCACTTTATTCAGAAGTAGGAGGAGGAAAGACAACACTCTGTCACATGCTTACAGGGCTCACAAAAATAAATGGCGGTTATATACGTGCAGGAAAAAGAATTGTTGCAAAAAAAGGAAGCGCAGCAGGACTTCACAAGCTGAGACAAAGAGCCATTGGCTTTGTTGCTGCCGATCCTGTATACATGCAGGACATGACAATTTATGAAAACTTTCTTCTGACAGACAGGGGAAAGGGCTCGAATAAGGCAAAGCAGACAAATGCAAGAGAGATACTTAAGATGGTCGGACTCAAAGGCATGGGCAGATACTATCCTAAGGAGATGACCTCAATTGAAAAGCTTAAGGCATCTGTTGCAAGAGCAATTCTTAATAATCCTGTAATGCTTGTATGTGATGATCCAAGTGAGGACCTTCTCTATAAAAATTATGACAATGATATAGAAGAGTTTATGAATCTTCTTGAAATGCTTAATCGAGATTTGGGCATTACAATTTTGATTACCACTTCTAATCCTGCAATCTGTAAGAGATGTAAAAAAACAGTTGCAATACATAAAGGAGTAGATGTAAGGGAATTTAACAGACATTCAAGAAAGGCTCATAAAAAACCGAACGAAGAGACCTCTGAAGCAGACATAGATAACTTCGTAGTCGATCTTGGCTTCATGGATGAAGAAATTGCAAAAACAGAAAGTGCGGCAACTGCCGGTGATACATCATCAGACCGGGCAGCCATAAAACCAAGTATTGAAAAGCCGGTAACCGGAGCAGCAAGTGCAGCAGCTGTAAACACAGCGAAGCCGGTAACCGGAGCAGTAAATGCGGCAACCGGAAGTATAGCAAAGCCAGCAAGTGCAGCAGCTGTAAATACAGCAAAGCCGATAACCGGAGCAGCAAATGCAGCAGCTGTAAACACAGCAAAGCCAGTAAATGCAGCAGCAAACACAGCGAAGCCGGTAACCGGAGCAGCGCTAAAAACTGCAAAGCCGGTAGTCGGAGCAGTAAAAGAACCGGCGCAGACCACAGCAAATCTTGGAGCCGAAGCAGCTAAAACAGTAACTCCGGCAAAGAGCGTGAATGCTTCAAAGCAGGTAAAGGTGCAAAAAACTGAAGAGCCTCAGAGAATGACGGGCGAACAAGCTGAAGCAGTACTGAAGCAGGCTCAGGCAAAGCAGTCCGGAATATCTTCTCAGAAGACAAGTGTAAAAAATTCTGCAGAAATGCTTAAGAAGAAAGAACAGCAGAAGAGTCAGATTTTTCAAAATGAAGCAGCTGAGAAGGCGGCATTAGAGGCTATGGCTGCTGTGAGAGCTGCAACAAGTCAGAGTGATGACGAAGATGAACAACTGCCGGAAATTGACTTGTCAGATTTATTCTAACCTGAGCAGTGAAGTGGCTTTAAGGTTATGAGCAAGTAGCGAAGCGGACCTGGAATATCCGCTTTGATAAAATAGAGTGGCTGTAAAAAATTACAGAAGTAGAAAGGTATGGTTTATATTATGAAAAAGGCAAAAAAGGAATGGAATAGGGCAGCGGGGATATTAATGCCTATATTTTCACTGCCAAGTCCGTATGGTTGTGGAACGCTTGGAAAGGAAGCATTTGAATTTGTTGACTTTTGCAAAGCCTGTGGTTCAAAATATTGGCAGGTATTGCCGGTAGGACCAACCAGCTTTGGAGATTCACCTTATCAGGGCTTTTCAGCCTTTGCAGGCAATCCTTACTTTATTGACCTTGGGGAATTAGTAAAAAAGGGCTTGCTTGATGAAAAAGAGCTTAGGGAAATCAATTGGGGAACAAATCCGGAATATGTAGATTATGGCAAAATGTATGAAAACAGATATGCTGTTCTCAGAAAAGCCTATGAAAAGGATGCAGCCTATAAGGAAAGTCCGGAGTATGCTAAATTCATAAAGGATTCAAAATTCTGGATAAATGATTATGCACTCTTCATGGCATGTAAAAATCATTTTGAGGGCAGAAGCTGGCAGCAATGGGATGAGGACATTAGTCTGCGAAGTCGTGGTGCCGTGGCTAAGTATACAAAGCTTTTGGCAGATGCAGTAGAATTTCAGAAATGGATGCAGTTCACATTCTTTGAACAGTGGCATAGCCTGAAGGATTATGCAAACTCCAAAGGTATTGAAATCATCGGTGATATTCCACTGTATGTTTCTCTTGATTCAGCAGATTGCTGGAGTCACAGAGAATGCTTTGAAATAGAAGGAACAAAGCCTGTAAAGGTTGCAGGCTGTCCACCGGATGCCTTTAGCGAAGACGGTCAGCTTTGGGGAAATCCTATTTATAAGTGGGATTATATCAAAGAAACCGGCTTTAAGTGGTGGAAAGAACGAATGAGAGCAAATGCTGCTCTTTATGATGTTATCAGAATTGATCATTTCATTGGAATAGTAAATTACTGGTCAATTCCTGCAAAGGCTAAGACAGCTAAAAAGGGAAGATGGGTAAAAGGACCGGGAATTGAACTGACAAAGGCAATAGAAGAAAGCATTGGTGAAGCTAAAATTATAGCAGAGGACCTTGGAGTTGTGACACAGCCGGTTCGTGATCTTATGGCAGAATGTGGTTATCCGGGAATGAAGATAATTGAGTTTGCCTGTGATGGAGATTCTTCCAATGAATATCTTCCACATAATTACAAGAGTGCAAATGCCATTGTTTATGCAGGAACTCATGATAATGAGACCTTGGCAGGCTGGCTTAAGAACAGACAGCGTTGGCAGTTTGATTGGATGAAGGGCTATTTCGGAATTTTAAAGGATGAAGAGCTTCACAATCAGATAATAAGAAAAATGTATGAATCAACAGCAAATGTTGTGATTCTTCAGATGCAGGATATTTTGGGACTTGATAATCATGCCAGAATAAATGAGCCGGCAACCTGTGGAAGCAACTGGCAGTGGAGAATGCTTCCGGGAGCTACAAAAGCTGTCGATACAGGCTATTACAGCTGGATGAGTGGCATGTTTTCAAGAAAACAGGTTTGATATTAGCTTGAATTAGAAGGGCTGTAAGCCCTTCTTAATGAGAGAAAATATAATTACTAAGAACTGTACACATTGCAATTCCTGAAAAGGTAGTAAGGATTGCACCGGGGAGAATATAACGTGAATATTTGGTCCTACCGGCTGTCAGGTATATCGTCATGAGATACATAATGGTTTCGGTAGATGAAAGCATGAGAGAGGCCAGAAATCCGTTATAGGAATCAGTACCATATTCCTGGTATATTTCAATCAGGAGTGAGGTCGCGGCTGAAGATGAAAACATTTTGATTACTGCAAGAGGAATCAGTTCCTTAGGAAAATGCAGAATTCCTGCAAGCGGTGCAAGAAGTGAAGAAGTTATATCCAAGATACCGGAGATACGAAGAACAGAGGTGCCAATGAGAAGGCCGATTAAGGTCGGAGTGAGTATTGCACAGGTTTTAAGTCCTTCCTTTGCACCTTCGCAAAAATCATCAAAGCCGGACGAGCCTTTTACAAAAGCAGTCAGTGCAGTTAAAAACAAAATCACAGGTATAATTGTGTTACCAAGCTGAGAAAGAAAATTAGAAAAAATATTCATAATTAGCAGAGGCACAGTTTGTACATGTATATGTAACAACTAAGGTAATATGTGTAATTGTAAAGTAATTTATTAATTGCATAGGTAAAGGATTTATGGGAGCCTTTACCAAATTCTATGTCCGAAAGGGGCAAATGTAACGGGAGAAGCCACGTGAGTATTATTGTTTTGGACACTGAGTTTTGCAATACAACTAGGTACAGTAACGGAAAGTTTCCGCATAGCTGCAGAGGTGTTGAGCTGACCAGGGAAATTATTGAAATTGGTGCGGTAAAGCTTAACGAAAAGCTTGAAATTGTAGAAAAACTTCAAATTTATATTCAGCCTGTAAATACACAGTTTATAAATAAAAATTTGGAGGAGCTCATAGGAATTACCTATACAGAGCTAAAAAGAGTAGGGATAAAATTTAAGAGTGCCCTGGAAAAGCTGGAAGGCTTTATGGGAGGAGGAAAAACCAGGATTCTTACCTGGGATACAGAGGACGAGACAGTTCTAAAAAATAATTGTGATTACTATAATATTAAAATGCCGGAGGTAGAATTTGTTGATCTTCAGGCTCTTTGTGGGCAGATGCTTTTCCCGGAGGAAGAGCAGAAGTTTAATGTTGAGCATGCTCTTGAATTATTAGAAATTGAACCTAAAGGGCAGCTTCACGAGGCCTTGTCTGATGCAATAAATGAAGCCAGAATATTTGGAAAGATACCGGATGCCTTAAATGCAATTGAGGTTTACAATCCGTATTTCTATTCTACGGGAAGAAAAGCAGATGCAAAAATGTATGAATATAAGACCGAAAAGGAATTTGAAAGCATTTTGCAGATAAGGCAGCTTTCCTCAAAAAAGAATGATAAGAGCTATGGAAAGGTTCTTATACCGAGATTTTTGAGAAACAAAGTATATTATAAGCTTTTCGTGAATAATAGTGGCATTTATACAATAGAGAAGGTCAAGAATAAAAAGGAAAAGCATTTGCTGGTTGCCTATTGCTCAAGAACCGAAAATAAGGATGATGAAGAGGTTATAAAGGTCAGCGAATGGTATAAAAAGTACATGGAGAAGCTTCAACTGGAGGGATAAACAGTAAAGCTGCCTGGAAATGAATCTTTGATTTAAAAAAAAGTAAGTATTGACAAACGGAGATAAATAAAAGATAATAGTAGTTACCGTGCAGCCGGGGAGATAGCGGTTCCCTGTACATGCAATCCGCTACAGCATGGGTGATGGTATGACTGAGGGTGTTCGTTTGTCGAAAGAACTCCGCAAGTGGTGTTGACGATTTAGTCTGACACGATGTGAACCTTCGAACCAGGTCAGGACAGAGATGTAGCAGCCTTAAGGAGAATTTTACATGTGTTGTCAGGGCACTGAATCTGAGCTAACTACGAAGGAAACTACGGGGGACGCCATTCGAAGCATACCGCGCGGTTATTTATTGACCTAAATTTGAAATTAGCTGCGTAAGTAATGAGCCTATGCGTAGATATTCAGGAGGGGTTACATGGGCATATTAAATACATCAAGATTGAACAATTTAAAAAAGGCTTATAGAGCCGGCGAGCTTGACAGGGCTTATGAATATGCTGTAAAGCTAAATCTTGCTGAGATTAAGACAGCTTATGACCTGACAATGATAGCTGAAACCTATGTGGCTAACCAAAAGTATGTGAAGGCTACAGAAATTTATATTTCTGTTTTTAATAAAAATAGCAGCTCAAAGGTTTGTAAGACCATAATTGATCTTTGCATAAAGATACATGATGTAAAGACAGCCTTGAACTATATGAGAGAGCTAAAGGGAATTGATGAGGATGATGCTGAAATTTACCTTTACGAATATAGAATAGGAAAGATAATTGCTCAGCCTGATGAGTATTTAATTGAATGCTTAAAGAAATATAAAGAGCAGGACTATGTTGACAGATGGGCATTAGAGCTTGCAAAGCTATACTATAAAAATGACATGACTGAGGAATGTCTTGCAGAGTGTCAGAGCATAAAGCTTTGGTTTGCAGAGTCAAAGACGGCAGCAAAAGCTGATATATTAATTGACGCCTGCAGAAGCGGCAGAACCTATGAGGACATGCAAAGACACAAGAGAAGCATGTCAGAGGATGATGAGCTTACTGAAATATTCAGCAAGGGTGAGAGCTACGAATCAGGTCTTGATAAGGATGAGCTTGAAAAGTATATGGACTCTGATGAGGAGGCTTTTGAAGAAGCTGAGCTGTCTGATTATGATGAAGAAGCCGACGCTTCGATTGAGACAGAAGAAGCTACAGAGACAGAAGAAGCTACAGAGACGGAAGAAGCTACGGAGACGGAAGAAGCTACGGAGGCTGATGGCTTAGAAGAATTTGATTCAGACGATTTTGATTTTTCAGTCTTTGAGGCTGCAGAATTTGAAGGTCCTGATTTTGATGATGAGGCTTCTGATGATGATTTTGATGATGACCTTGGCGATGCCGACCTAGAGGAATTGTTGGCGAGAGGCATTGATGTGTCAAGCCTTGACAATGAGAATAAGGTGCAGGCAGATTTTGAAGATGTAAATCTTGATGATATAGATTTTGATGATGCAGATTTTGAAGGTCCTGATTTTGATGAAGAGGTTTTTGAGGCTTCAGATTTTGAAGCTGATGATATTTCTCCGGAGGAGTTGGCAGCTGATGATATTGTTCCTGAAAAATTTAGAAGGACTGTTAATGCTGAATTTGAAGATATTGACCTTGAAGATATAGATTTTGATAATGCTGAATTTGAAGATGTGGATTATCCAGATACTGCTTTTGAGACTGCAGAATTTGAAGGTCCTGCTTTTGATGAGGATATAGAAGAAGCAGACGCTTTGGAAAATTTAAATAATAAGCCGGTAAGTCAGACTAAAAGAAGCTCCGGTGGTTCTCATGAAATGACAGAAATCAGCTTTGGTGGCGAAGGCTCTGAGGCTGATAAAGATATATTCTTTGATTTATCTGAATCTGTAAAGGAAGTACTTGGAAGTATTGAAGAGGAAGGCGAGGCAGAAGACGAAGAAATCACTGATGTAGGAAAAACAATCATCAACGATACTCTTACCCACGATGTGATAAGGGCTCTTAAGGAACAGGAATCAGGAAAAACTGATGACGGAAGAGATTTGGTTGATGAAGCAATTCAAAAAATGATTAAGGAAGATGATGACAATGAGTAAACAGACATGGAAGCCCGGCAATATGCTTTATCCTTTGCCGGTAGTAATGGTAAGCTGTGGCAGACCTAATGAAAAGCCAAATATTATTACTATAGCATGGGCAGGAACCATTTGCTCGGATCCTGCAATGCTCAGTATTTCAGTTCGTAAGGAACGTTATTCTTATGATATTATTAAAGAAACCGGTGAATTTGTTGTAAACCTTACAACAAAGGAGCTTTGTAAGGTGACAGATTATTGTGGTGTTAAGAGTGGCAGAGACGTTGACAAATTTAAGGAATGTGGACTCACACCATCTGTATCTGAGGCAGTAAGCTGCCCTGGAATTGAAGAAGCACCCGTAAATATTGAATGTAAGGTTGAGCAGGTAATCCCTCTCGGCTCACATGATATGTTTATTGCAAAGGTGGTTGGCGTGAAGGCTGACGAAAAGTATATGGATGAGTCGGGAAAATTTGATTTAAGTCTCGCAAATCCAATTGCTTATTCACATGGTACATATTTTGAACTTGGGGAAAAATTGGGGACCTTTGGTTATTCAGTAAAAAAGAAATAATAGTATTAATGTATAATATTCTGGAGGAACGGAATGGATCAATATATTATTAGAGGCGGAAAATCTCTTGCAGGCGAGGTGACGATAAGTGGAGCTAAAAATGCTGCACTGGGCATACTTGCAGCAGCAATTATGACTGATGAAGAGGTTACTATTGAAAATCTGCCTGATGTCAGTGATATAAATGCTCTTCTTGAAGCAATTCAGGCAATTGGGGCCAGAGTTAACAGAATAGATGCACACACTGTCAAAATAAATGGAAAAACTATAGCAACTACAGTTGTTAATTATGATTATATTACTAAAATCAGAGCCTCATATTATCTTTTGGGTGCATTGCTTGGCAAATATCGTAACGCAAGCGTTGCCATGCCGGGCGGCTGTAAGATAGGCTCAAGACCTATTGACCAGCATATCAAAGGCTTTAAGGCACTTGGAGCTAAGGTAACTGAAAAGGATATGATTAGCGCAACTGCTGAAAGTCTTAGAGGTTGTCATCTCTTCCTCGATGTGGTAAGTGTAGGAGCTACAATAAATATAATGCTTGCAGCGACACTTGCAGAGGGACAGACAATTATTGAAAACGTGGCCAAGGAGCCTCATATAGTTGATGTTGCGAACTTTCTCAACAGTATGGGAGCCAACATAAAGGGAGCAGGAACTGATGTTATAAAAATTCGTGGTGTTGAAAAGCTTCATGGAACTGTTTATTCATGCATTCCTGATCAGATTGAAGCAGGGACCTTTATGTGTCTGGCAGCGGCAACAAAAGGTGATATCGTGGTAAAGAACGTAATCCCTAAGCACCTTGAAGCAATTTCTTCAAAGCTCGAGGAAATCGGAGCAGAGGTTTCAGAGTATGATGATTCTGTGAGAGTTGTATGTAATGGCAGAGTTAATGCATCAATAGTTAAGACCAGAGTTTATCCCGGCTTTCCTACAGACATGCAGCCTCAGATGGCAGTAGTGCTTCTGACAGCTGATGGTAATTCAACTATCAATGAAAGTATTTGGGAAGATCGTTTTAAATATATTCCGGAGCTCAGAAAAATGGGAGCTGTTGTTACTGTTGAAGGCAGTGTGGCCTTTATCGAAGGACAGGAAAAAATTACACCTGCAACCCTGGTTGCACCGGACCTTCGTGCAGGAGCGGCCTTAACCATAGCAGCACTTCAGGCAGATGGAATAAGCACCATTTCAGATATTCATTATATTGAAAGAGGCTATGAGGACTTTGATGGCAAGCTTCGTTCACTCGGAGCTGAAATAGAAAAAATTGATTCAGAGGACTATAAAGCAATTTCAGAATTTAAATTAAAGGTAGTCTAGGCGAGGTTTAACAAAAGAAGATGACCGACCGGACATAGGAGGATTTATGGAAAAAAGATTATTTACATCAGAGTCTGTAACTGAGGGACATCCTGATAAAATTTGTGATCAGATTTCAGATGCAATTCTCGATGCCATGATGGAGCAGGATCCAATGAGCCGAGTGGCTTGTGAGACAGCAATTACAACAGGTCTTGTACTTGTAATGGGCGAAATTACAACCTCAGGTTATGTAGACATTCAAAAAGTAGTAAGAAATACAATCCGCGAAATTGGTTATGACAGAGCTAAGTATGGCTTTGACTGTGATACCTGTGGTGTTATTGTTGCACTTGATGAACAGAGCGCAGACATTGCAATGGGCGTTGATAAGGCCTTAGAAGCAAAGAGTGGCGAAATGGATGAAAGTGAAATTGCAGCCATTGGAGCAGGTGACCAGGGAATGATGTTTGGTTATGCAACCAATGAGACTCCGGAGTATATGCCTTATCCAATCAGCCTTGCACACAAGCTTACAAGAAAGCTCGCAGAGGTTAGAAAAAATGGCACACTTTCATATCTCAGACCAGATGGCAAGAGTCAGGTAACAGTAGAGTATGATGAGTCCGGCAAGCCTGTTCATGTTAATGCAATTGTTGTTTCAACTCAGCATGATCCTGAAATTTCACAGGAGCAGATTCATGAAGATGTTAAAAAGTATGTAATTGACCCTGTTGTTCCAACAGAGCTTATAAATGCTGAAACAAAGATTTTTATCAATCCTACAGGAAGATTCGTGATTGGCGGACCAAATGGAGATTCAGGTCTTACAGGACGTAAGATTATAGTTGATACCTATGGTGGCTATGCAAGACATGGCGGCGGCGCTTTCTCCGGTAAGGATTGCACAAAGGTAGACCGTTCTGCTGCTTATGCAGCACGTTATGCTGCTAAGAATATTGTTGCAGCAGGTCTTGCTGACAGATGTGAAATTCAGCTTTCCTATGCAATAGGTGTGGCTGAGCCAACCTCAGTAATGGTTGATACATTTGGAACAGGAAAGGTTAGTGATAACGAGCTTGTTAAAATCGTTCGTAAGAACTTTGATTTAAGACCGGCAGGAATCATTAAGATGCTTGATCTCAGAAGACCAATTTATAAGCAGACAGCAGCCTATGGTCACTTTGGAAGAACGGATGTGGATCTTCCTTGGGAAAGACTTGATAAGGTGGAAGCACTTAAGAGTGCATTATAAATCTAAAATTTTAATTAAAACACTCACCCCGGAGGCTCTCCGGGGTTGTTTTTTGCCCTGAAATACGTATAATTGTCAGTAAATAAAAAATATGTAAAAATTAATACTTTGCAGAATTTGAGCTTTGGCTAAGCTGCTGTGAAGCGCCTATAAATATACTGCTTTTGGCAGGTAGAAAGGATGGAGAATTTATGAAGCTTAAGAAAAAAACGATAACGATATGCATTATTCTCTGTCTCATGCCTATAGTACTTGTTGTATGTATTGGTGGTATCTTCCTTGTCAGACAGCTAAATATTATTTCAAATACCTATGGTGTTGACAGCAGTGGAATTGTAGTAATGCAAAATCCTATGATAGCTTATAATTCTGTTATCCAGAAAAATATTGATTTAATAAGCAGTGAGCTTGCAAAAAATCCTGAGAAAATCGAGAACAAGGACTACCTTGATGAGCTGAATGCAGGAATGTCTGACTACTGTTCTTATCTTTATGTGGTAAAGGATGGCAGTTATGTTTATAAAAGCAATGATGAAATTTTAAAGGATGTAATCCCTTACATGCCGGAGTATGGCTCTTATTCGGATACAAGAGGCAGCCTGTATGTAAATACAAATACCGGCGCCTATCTGATTGAACAGCTGGATGAGGAGTATCAGGACAGCTTCTATTCAATGTACATAGTTCTTAATGTAGATGAATTTCTACCTGAGGTAATACATGCGGCAAAGGGCTTTGTAATAGTACTGCTGGTTATCATACTGATATTTTTACTTTGTATGATTATACTTATGTATCAGGTGTTTATAACACCGGTAACTGAGCTTTCAAAGGCAACTCATGATATCAGCAGTGGCAATCTGGATACGGCGATTGAAACAACGCACAGAAAGGATGAAATAGGTCAGCTTCAGAGAGATTTTGAGGAAATGAGAGTTCATCTGAAGGACAGCATTGAGCAGCATGAGATTAATGCCCAAAGGTCAAGGGAGATGATGAGCAACATATCTCACGACCTAAAGACTCCATTGACTGCAATAAAGGGTTATTCAGAAGGACTTTTGGATGGAGTGGCAGATACACCGGAAAAACAGCAAAAATATCTGAAAACAATTTATACCAAGGCCTGCTCAATGGAAAAGCTGGTAGACGAGCTTTCATATTTCTCTAAAATTGATAACAGAACGTTAACTTACAATTTTATCAAAATTCCAATCAAGGATTTCATTCTTGACTGCGTAGATGAATTGAGAATGGATATGGAGGTATCTCATATTTATTTTATGGAGTCTTATCAGTGTGACGAAGGAATAAATGTAATTATTGATCCTAATGAGGTGAAAAGAGTCATTACAAACATCATCAGTAACTCCATAAAATATATGGATAAGGACCATGGAGAGATAAGGCTTCGAGTAATGAATGACAATGATTTTGTCTGGATAACGGTAGAGGACAATGGCTGTGGAATTGCCAAAAAGGATGTCTCAAATATCTTTGAAAGATTCTATAGGGCAGACACCTCAAGAGGCTCAAAAAAGGGCGGAACAGGTCTGGGACTGGCAATTGTAAAGTCAATTGTAGAGGCACATGGTGGTGTCATTACGGCAGACAGCATTTTGGGAGTAGGAACTTCAATAAGATTTTCGCTTCCAATAGACAAGGAAAAAGAGCCGGTTCAGGAGGAAGCTATAAAGTCCTCTGGCAGGCATGAGAAGGCTAAGAAAAACAAGCACCAAAAATAAACACTAAAATGAATACATAAAACTGTTTCTATTTGTCTTGAAGGCTCCTTTGATAAGCGTCAAGGATTAATTCGCAAACAGAACAAATACAAATGAGGAGGCGACCGAAATGGCTAAAATATTAATAATTGAAGATGAGCTTGAAATAGCAGAGCTCGAAAAGGACTATCTTGAAATGTCAGATTTTGAAGTGGAAATAGCTGATAATGGAGATACCGGACTCGAAAAGGCACTCTCAGGAGAATATAGTCTTATTATCTGCGATATAATGTTACCGGGCTCGGTTGATGGTTATGAAATCTGCAAAAGAGTACGAGAGGTAAGCAACATACCCATCCTTATGGTTTCTGCAAAAAAGGACGATTTTGATAAGGTCCGCGGATTGGGACTTGGCGCAGATGATTATATTACAAAACCATTTTCTCCAAGTGAGCTGGTTGCAAGGGTACAGGCGCATCTTAGTCGCTATGAGAGACTCGTAGGCGGCAAAAATGAACAAAATCAGGTTCTGGAAATCAGAGGACTTAAAATAGATATTTCAGACAGAAGAGTATATGTCAATGGTGAAGAAAAGATTTTCACTACAAAAGAATTTGATTTGCTTGCATTCCTGGCACGTAATCCTAATAAATCGTTTACAAAGGATGAGCTTTTTAAAGAAGTATGGCAGATGGATTCAAATGGTGAGGTTGCTACAGTAACTGTACATGTTAAAAAAATTCGTGAAAAAATAGAAATCAATCCGCAGCAGCCTCAATATATAGAAACTATTTGGGGAGTCGGATATAGATTTAAGGTATAACAAGATTTATATGATAATCTGTAGTAAAAAATTGAAAAAGGCAACATTCAGATAGCTGTAACTGAATGTTGCCTTTTTTACTATTATTTGAAATAGAGTATGCATATAACCGAGCGTTAACTCTAAAAAATAAGTGCAACAACGGTTGACACCAAATATGACACCATGTATAATGTAAATGGGAGGTATGTTATATGTCACAATGGGATAAACTCTTAACACGTATTTGTTCTTTATCAAAAAACCTACGGTTTGATGAATTGCGCAAAGTGTTAGAAAGCTATGGATATGAAATGAATGCTCCGAAAAGTGGAAGTAGCCATTATACATTTCGGAAAATCGGATGCCGGCCGATTACCATACCAAAGCACGAACCGATTAAGAAAGTTTATGTTGAAATGGTGAAGCAGATTG
>CAZVBH010000012.1:16871-41384 GCA_964625275.1 uncultured Lachnoclostridium sp. | reverse complement strand
TAGTTCTAGCTCATTCATTGGCTGTGACCTCCTCATAAAAGATAATATGCCTTTAATGTTCGTGATTTAATCATAGCACAAAAAAAATAAGATTGCAATAGCATTATTTTACCATTGCGTGGTTGTTTTGGGTTTAAAAAAGGCCTTTACCTTTGTGGGCAAAAGCCTTAAAATAAGCTGCGATTTTTGACAAAAAATTTTATAAAATTTTTAGAGTGACAGGTACCCGGGTTTTGGTTTTTTAAAAGGCCTTTGCCTTGAGGGCAAAAGCCTTAAAATAAGCTGCGATTTTTGATAAAAAATTTAAGAGTAACAGGTACCCGGGTTTCAAATGCTTGACACCTTTTATTAAGCTTTCTCAAGTCCAAGCCACTGTCTTACCTGTTCAACCGGAAATTCAAGGAAGTCGGCAATGAACTCTGGAGAGTTCCCTTGCTGATAAAATTTAAACGCATTCTTTTTCTGAGCTTCTTCACGTCCTTTTTCAAGTCCTTCTGCACGTCCCTTTTCAAGTCCTTTTTCAAGTTCTTCTTCTATTTCATCTTTCATTAAATCTCTTAATGCATCACACATAGTAGAATCCCTCCTTTTAAATTTTTCGAATGTCTGGCGGTTAGCTGAAATACTGACCTCTAATATTGAACTAATATTTTCTCTTTCCCATGGTGTATCAGCTTTTTCAGATTCTTTCAAAAACTGCTCAACATCTTCAATCTTTGCATTTCTTGAAAGAATTCTAAGGCTTGCATGCTTTTTTACATCTAAGTCTTTAGTAACTACAATCTGAGCTGGGAAGAAAAAGTTTGAAGATTTAACTTCATACACTCCGGGAGCTGTCATTTCAACAATTGCGCCATCTTCTTCCAACATCTGAACTAACTTCTCCGGATAAGTTTCTCTAAAAACAGAAACAGTTAATTCATTAGCTGGCACTTCATTTACTGTTTTTCCCGAAGCCTTGTACAAGCAAGCATATGCCATTGTTTTGTAAAAATCATCAATGGTCAATCCGTCATCCGGGCTTTTGTACTCAATAACATTGTACTTTCTGAAAATCCTGGCGATATCATTACTACTTGGCTCGTCTGTATTTTTCTTAATGATTAAAAGGTCCATTCGAAGTGGCTCTTTGCTAAGATTGTGCTCAGAATCGAACTGAAGATTTTCTCTTTCAGCTCTGAGATCATACTCTGCGGCACTACAAAAAGCAGGATGCCAAGCAATAGACACCTTTTCGGTATTATCTGGCATATTTCGCCTCCTTATTACTAGCGATTCATTGTCAAAATAATTATCTTAGTCTTATCTTAGCACAAGGCAGCAAAAATAGCAACAGTATTTGTATATTTTTTCTTTCATTGCGTGGTCGCTTTAATTTAAAAAAGGCCTTTACCTTTGAGGGCAAAAGCCTTAAAATAAGCTGCGATTTTTGATAAAAAATTTTATAAAATTTTTAGAGTGACAGGTACCCAGGTTTACTTAATTATTCCTGCCAGACCATCAATACCTCGTCGCAGATCAGTCTTGCCGCATGCAATGTATATTTTTTTAAAACCGGTGGCATCATTTAACATGAGCTGCCACCTCCAGTACTTTCATAAGGCATTCTCTTGAAACATCTTCAAGAACATCTATCCTCATGCCATTTATTTTTACAATAATCGATGGAGTTTTACCATCAGTATCTTTGTCATTATCATCAATTGAGTAATCATCTTGTGGAGTTGATAAGCTTTCTGTTACATTAGTAGGTACTGCAGCGAATTCAACTCTATTATTGGCTTCAATTAAAGCTTTGTTTTTAATTTTATTATACCAGTAATAATAAGCATCTCTTGAAAGATTATGTTCAGCACAATAATCCTTAACCTTAAGTCCACTTTGCTTCCTGTCACGTATAATATCCGCCCAATACTTCATATGCATTTCGGTAGCATTAAGCTGTGTGTTCATATGCGCCTCCTGTTGGAAAAATTTAGTTAAAGTTGTAAAAGTCGAGCACGACTTTCTAGACTTTCACAACTTTTCCAACATTTTCGCACAAATCACACGACATTTGTAGGTACCAATGGTTTACCGTTTACGCCTTTGTGGGCAAAAGCCTTAAAATAAGCTGCGATTTTTGATAAAAAATTTTATAAAATTTTTAGAGTGACAGGTACCCGGGTTTAGAGTGACAGGTACCCGGGTTTAGAGTGACAGGTACCCGGGTTCGTAATAAAAAAGGTCCTTTGCATAAGCAAAAGACCTTTTATTTTTCAATCAAGCTCAAGAAATAAGCCGAGAAAGAATAATCAAATTTTAGAGTGACAGGTACCTGGGTTCCTGAGTTTTAGAATTTTTAGAGTGACCGGTACTCGGTTTTTAATCGGCATCTTCTGAGTAAACTGCCATTGCCATATTTTTTATATTTAGCGAAGTGTCTGACACCCAATTAAATTTAAAGGTATAAGTTGTATTATCTGTACCATCATATTTTGGCATTGAATCTATATGAATCTTAAGATAGTCCGAATAACTATTCGTTTCCGCATAATAAGTTACTTTTTGCTTTGCGTATGTACCATCATTAATTAATGTTAAATAGCCACTACCTAAATTATAAAATCCTGTGTTTGAGTTTGTTATATATACTATAACATCAACATCCGCATAATCTGTTTCACTAGAATCATTTATAATTGAAAACATTCCTTCACCCGATGATTCAACTGTAAAACTTTTAGTGAATGTCTTAGTTCCTGCCTCTATCCATTCAGCTGAATCACTTGAATAACCATTGTAATATTGATAAGTACAGCCCGAAACACCACAAGAGCCTGATTTAGTAGATCCTAAATTTTTTCCACATGTTTCTTCGTGATAATCATTCACTACATTATTTGTAGTCCAGCAACCCTGTGCACTGCACTCATGATTTTGCTGAGTTAACCTTTTATTGCAGCTATTACATTTGTAGTTTGTTTTAATAACCCCTTTACATTCATAATGGTCGTTAACTTCTTCGTCCCAAACTTTGTTAATCAAAATACCTTTATTAGCATCATCCTTTGACGTAATATTGAAATATGTATTTATTTCAGAATGAGTTGAAATATAATTTGCATCAGGTAGTGTAAATAAGCTATCATCATACTCAATAGCGAGTGTAGCCGCTGAAACACTAATATCTATCTCACATTTAACATCTTTGTTTTCATTTGCAATAAAAACAAGAGTTTCTGCATCCGTAACGGTAGTAAGTTCTGTACCAAACTTATCACAAGCATAATCTGTTAGCGTAGCTTCTTTAACATCCGTACTATCTGTCTCACTAACATACTCAGCTGTTACAGTAAAATTTTCAGCCTTTGGTTTATCGCCAACAGTAAATTTTTTATTATTATTTATAGTAACATTAGTAATGCTTTTCAATTTGTATCCTTCAAGTCCACTTGGTGTAGGTGTAGTACCTGTGCTGCCGGATGCAAGAACGGAATTATTAGAATTCCTTAAATATACATTCTGAGTAATTGAGGCAGTTCTTGTACCATATTCCAACTCTAAGCCGACTACTACATAACCATCTCCATAGCTTGAAACATCGACGCTAAAGGTTTTTACATTCTTTGATAAAAGATAAGAATCTTTATCTGTCAAACTTTTTACGTTAATTGACTTGTAATCCACCATTGATCCCTTTTCCGTTTTCGTAGCAGCAGTAGTAGTAGGTATAGGTGTAGCTGAAGAATCATCTTCACTAGTATCCTCTCCACCTTCACCATCTCCACTTACTGTAGGAACCGGTGTTACGGTTACTGTCGCAGTTGCGTAAAGTGAGTCACTGTAAAGATAAAGTATATGAGTACTTGTATCTAATTCTACAATATAGAATTTGCTCTGAGTCCAGTCATTTGTATCATCATCAATTACATAAGCTTTATTATTTGCTGAATCAAACTGAACAGACTGAATACTTGAATTTGAACTGGTCTGAGCTTCTTTTATGATATCGCTGACAATTGAGTATGTATTCTGAACACTATCCTGAAGCTGAACCTCTTTTTGCGAAATGCTAAAGGATTTAGACATAGCAGCTAAAATTCCAAAGACACCAATCATTACAACCGAAAGAATTGCAATGGAAACCATCATTTCAACAAGAGAAAGGCCCTTATTGTTAGTCCTAATCTTCATTAAATTTTTCCTCCCTTCACAATCTTATTCGTAGGTAATGACACCCGTATACTGTGCTATTTTCAGAGTCGTTGTCTTTGTACCATTAGAAAATTCAATCTTGTATGGAACACCTGTAATGGTTGCGCCATCTTTAGTATAGGATGAGGCATTTGACACACCACCAGTTTCACGATTTATCATTATGTCTATCTGTACGCCATCCTCCAGCACATAAGGAGTAGAATTTCCTACAAAGTAAACAGATACAGTAACATTTTTGTTGATATCATTTGGTCCATTTCCAAGCTTACATTTGTCAGGATCAGAAAGCTCTGATGTATTTGCAGCCGTATAAATATAGGTTGCTGAGTCATCTTCGCTGGAGCCAATCAAGGTCAGCTTGCAGGCACCTTTACTCTTTGCATAGGTCTGAGCCAAGGTGAAATTTTCTTTAAATGACGAAGCTGCTGTAGAAACCCTCTGTCTGCCTATCAGGGTAAAGCTGACACCAAAAGCTGCTGTCATAACAGCCATTATAGCTATAACAACTATCAATTCAATGAGAGTAAAGCCTTCATTTTTTCTTTTCATAACTTTTCCCTCCATTAGTTAGTCTGCCAGTTTTCAACTGTTATAAAGTTATACATATTTGATGAATTAACTGTTATCTCACCACCAGAATTTGAAGTACTATCAGTATCAAAGAAAGCATCTAAGCCACCTTGATACAAGCTGTCAAATGTAAAAAGCGAATAAAATTTTTCATACTCATCTCCACTTCCAAATCTATCATTAGCAGATGTATAATTTTCAGATCCATTCTTCAAAAAGCATAAATATTTAATAGCATCAATAATACCCTGAAGATCATCGCCTTCCTGATGAGCAGATAAAATAGAATATGATGTTGTGCATCCAGAGCCTTGTGATTCATATCCTACCTTATCAGCTGATATATTAATTCCTATAAAATTACCCTTGCTTAACGTTAAGCTATAATTATTCCACCTAGTTGTCATTACAACTACATTATCTGCTGCTGTAGCACCATTCAATACAGAACCTCCATTAGAACCAATCAATAAAGATAAGCCAGCTACCGTCTTACCCAGAACTTGTTTTCCACTAACAAGGCTATTAAATGATGTATAAGTAGTCATTGCTGAATATTGATTTCTGTATTTTGTTGTGCTTAAATCACTAGAAAGAGCAACATCTTTGAATTTATATCCATCCGAACAAGTTATTGTTCCTCTAGTAGTTGTATTACTGGAAGTAAACAGTTGTCTCATATCTCTGGCGCCATCATTCATTGACATTATTGCACCATCTCCATTTTTATAAAGCCAATATAATACATCCATATTTAAAAAATTGCACATTTCTGCATCTACATTTTCTGTTCCACCATCATATGTATATATAGTGGCTAATGCCTCTGGCATAAAATAAGAGTCTCGATTTATACTTCCTTTAAAGGTTTGTACTTCACCTTTTTTATTTGTATAACTCCAATAGTATTTATTTTTTTCCGAATCATATGTGAAGTCAGTTAATACATACGTACCGTTCGACTTGCTATATCCCATTATACATCCACTAGTCGATTTATTGTAAAAATCGTCTAATATGCGTAAGTAACCATTAGCTTTTAAATCATCAGTTGTGAGTACCGATGTTTTGTTCGTATCATTTTCGGAGCTAAAAGAAGCATAATCATAAGGATATACAGTTTCATAATAGTCCTTAGCTTTATTAATATATGTTTTTTTGCTCGTGTCAAATACTGACCATTGTTCGTCACCATTTACAAGCACAATATCTTCACACATAAAGTCAACACCATCACCAATAATTAATACAGAATCATTATTTATATATATAGTTCCTCTAATATCAACCTGTGTTTTTGTTGTTGTCCCATCGGTAGTTACACTATCACCCGAGAAGATAAGAGCCCCGTTATTTACATAAACATCACCATTTATAATTACTCTATTGCCATCAAAAACCAATGAACAACCATTAACATCTACTGCCTTTGGAGCTTCAGAAACCATCATACCAATATAAGCATTACCTTCTTGAAGATAACAAGAGCGATAATGATTATTGGCATCATTACCACTAAACGTCGCTCCGCCACCTGTAAACATTGAATAACTTCCAATAGAATAAGCTGAAGCCGGTGTTCTATGTGTTACATCATTCATTACAAGGTCTGTTGCAATTCTTGTTTCATAATTTGTATCCGGATCAATATAATTCAACTCTACTGAGAAGGTCAGAGTTGACTTTGATGATGAGGATGTTGTTATATCTTTTTCTACTGTTGTAATCTTAAATTTTGATGAATCGTATTCATATGTGGTTGTGCCATCAAGTGCTTCTGTCTGTTTTCCTAAGACTGCCTTTGTTTCCTCAGTGAGCTGACTGAAGAGATACTGGCTGATGGCATCTGTGTCATCCAGGCTTGTGGCGTTAGATGATGCGAGTAAGGTTGAAGCGGCTGACTCGATGAACTCTGTTGAACTTTCTGTTTTCAGCTGATTCATTGTATAAACTGCGACATTCTGCAATACAGTTTCTACATCATCGAGAGCTGTTTCTGATGAATAAAAATTATCATTTGAATATTTGTTTACTTTTCGAGAAAGGAGTGAGGTATAGGTTATCTCAAGGACAACTGTTGCAACCAGTAAACATACTGTTAATGCAATAAGTACTGATACAAGTGCAACGCCTCGGTTGCTGCTTTTTAAATTATTAATAGTAGTTTTCCTCTTATTATTCATCAATCTGCCTCCATTAGCTTATTGCGCATTGTCAAGTTTGTTACCTGTAATCTTTACAAGGCAATTATCATCAAGTGATGATGCTCCGACATATACCGGGGTACTTGCATGTTTATAAACATAAACTGTTATGTCAAACTTCTTATTATAGCTTGAGTAAGTTCCATTTACATCTGATTCTGAATAGGCAGAGGCTGTGCCATCTGCACTACTTTTTAAATCAACATCCTGATACTTGGCTTCTTTTAAAACAACTACTGCATCGTAGGTATTATTTGACTGTACGATTCCATTAATTGCATAAGAATATTCGGAATTGATATCTAAGGTATCAGCAACAAAGGTCTGGCCGGTCACTATTTTATAGGTATTATCTGTATCTAAGACAAGTGTGCCTGCTGAACCGCCACTTTCAGCAAAGGATTTTGTTGCACCGTTTTCTGTCTTTCCTGCAAGGAGACCGAAGGATGAAATGTTTCCATTACACTGTTCATGGAATACTCTGATTGAGAAGGCCTTTGCGCTTTCAAGTACAGAATTTGCGGTAATTGTTGCCTGGAGCTCTGTCCTTGACTTTGAATTTGTCTTTGTTGCAGTTATGAAAACCTGCATGGTTGGAAAGACAACCAAGGATAAAATAACTATGGCAACCAAAAGTTCAATCAAGGTGAAGCCTTTGCCGGAATTTGCCTTAAGCCGCTGTCTTAATTTACTTACTTTGTTTAATAGGCTTTTCATTTTACCTCCATATCTCATAGACTGCCAAGTCTTTAATTTCAGCAAATCAAAGATTAATTCACCTGCTGTAAACAGCTTACTGTTTACAGCAAAAATGGCATCCATCATTTGCTTATCAAAGCGGATATTCGCAATCCGCTTCGCTACTTGCTCATAACCGGCAGCCTGTAATCTTTTTAATTAATTATACAGTCATAATTGATTAATAGCACTAAATGTATATTTTATTAGCACACAATTCAGCCTTTAATTCATAATTAAAGCCTGAAGTCTGGGTTAATTTATTCATAATTGATTTTGCATCCGACTTCAATGCCTTGATTCTTAGTTTAAGCCTGAAGTCCGGGTAATATATTCATAATTGATTTTGCATCCGACTTCAATGCCTTGATTCTTAGTTTAAGCCTGAAGTCCGGTGTAATATAGTCATATAAGTTTATATCCACCATTGCCATGTATGAAATTCATACATGGCATTGATGGAAAAGGTTTATTTTATTCTTCTGTTGGAGTTGCGGCTGTGTCAATACCAAAGATATTGTCAATTCCAAGATCAACATCATTGATAACAGGCTGTTCATAAGCTTTTGAGCCATCTGACATTGTATAGATATTCATGTTTACACTTCCTGAGATGCTTCCATCATCTGCGATTGAGAATGAAATACTTGAAAGTGCTCTGATACCGTTGCCACGAGATACAATATAATCAATGAAAGTCTTTAAGGCATCATAGCTTTCAACTGCGTAGTTAAAGGTATAGGAGGTAGAACCTTCATTAAAGGTTTTTCCTGCGAAAATTCCCTGACCGGCTACAGTTGCTGCAATTCCGGTTTCACCTACTGTATAGGAAGTTATGGTTGCAAGACCTGCATCCTCGATTTCCTTCATGTAGAGGATACCATCCTCATAGGTATAAGCTACATCATAAAGAGCTGCTTCATCATTAACTTCTGATTCCCAGTCTGTCATCTGTGAACGCATTCTCTTTTCGTCATCAACCTTTAAGTTGATTTCATCGATCTGGCTTTGAAGTGAAGCCTGTTCTTTTTTCTCACTGTCTACTGTATCCATTTTTGATGAGAAATAGAATCTGTAGGTACAAAATCCTGCAAGGACACCAATGATAACCATGATTATTGCTATTTCTCTTTTTGCTATTTTCATATCAAATCACCATTTCCTTTCCAAGATTTACTCTGTTGCTTCAGCTTCTGCTTCTTCATCAGAAGCAGAAACACCATACTGAGCATATGTTATGCTGACTGAGAAGGTAACGGTTGAAGTTTCTGTACCCTCAACAGCTGTAGTAACTTCATTGCCATCCTCATCAACTGTAGTTTCTGTAGCTGAGGAAACAGTTTCTGTGAAGCTGCCTGTGCTAATGGAAGCTATGCTATCAAAGGTTCTAAGCTGTTCGATAACTTCTGCTGCTTCTTCTTTAGAAGAAACCTGTACGCCCATTGTTACACCTGAATCCGTAACTGCAAAGGAGGTTGCAACGAAATCAGCTGGCATCTTCTGTTCAAGTTCTTTCATTAAAGCTGTGAGTTCAATATTGTAATTCTGAGTTGCTTTGTCAATTGACATGAACTCATTGTAGGTAATTTCTGTATTGTTATAATTATCAATAACTTCCTGAATGTAACTAAGGTCGCTCAGCTGTTTCTTAAGCTCTGCTGTCTTATTCTTTGCTGAATTAGCCATAATTGTTCCGATTAGGAGTAAAGCAATTGCAATACCAACACCTGCAACCATTACGACGAATGGTCCGACAAGACTAACTTCTTTTTCTCCCTTTAAAAGTTCAGGTGAGAGAAGCTGGAGTGGGTTGGTGGCTGCACCGATATTTGCTATCATCTCACGCATATTTACTTCAGGTGCATCTGTTTCTTTATTTACAACAGCAAAGGAATCAAGTCCGGTATATGGCTTTACGTCAAAGCCAAGCTCGTTTGTAAGGAGCTCAGGGAGTCCTACGAAGTCAGCTCCGAGACCGGTAAGGTAAACCTCTGAAAGTGAAAGATTTTCATTTCTTGAGGTGAAATACTCGAGCACTCGGCTAATGTTTCCGACAAGGAAACGAAGATTTTCTGTAATCATGACCTTAACCATCAAATCTTCTTCGTTAGCATCTTCTGAGGATACACCGGCATCGAGGTTTAAGTGAGGTCTGATAATCTTGTTTTCAAGGAACTTTCTTTCTGCTCCCTGATATGTAAGTTCTTCGCCTTCGAACATATCTGTTTCCATGAGATTTTCAATTGCCTGGTTAAGACCATGAGCAATCTGTCTCTGGAGAACCATCTCACCGTTGTTTATGATTGTAACGAGTGAGGCATGCTCTTCTATCTTTAAGAATGCTTTTGTTCCTTCAGGGAAGGTTTCCTTTACTACCTGGAATACTGAGTTGCCGACATAGTCAAGAGCCTTGATTTCAAGCTCCATTGTCTTGGCAAAGTCAATGTATGAGGTAGTTACATCATTTGGAACTGCAAGAAGTGAGAGTCTTAACTGCTCGCCTTCTCCTTCGCCTTCACCGGCTACTTTTCCGAGGATGTTGTAAACCAGGTGATACTGATTCATATCTACAGGGAAGTAGTCAGATGCGTTTGCCATGATGATTGGCATAATCTGCCTATGATTCTTGACTGCAGGGATACGAGCCTCTCTGTTTGCGATACGGCTGGACGATACCGTAAATACGGCTGCCTTTGTCTTTATCTGCCTTCTTCTGATTTCGCCCTTTACTGCAACGATAAATTCTTCGTTTCTTACGAGAACACCATCCTGAATTACATCAGCAGGGGTTTCTACAGTAAATACATTATAAATTTTTGGGTTTTTTGTTTTGTAGTCCATCTCGACAACTCGAGTGGTTGCCTGACCGACTTCAAACGACAGCACCTTTAATGCCATAAAATCCTCCCGTCCGGAATTGCTTCCTTCTTCCTTCTTATTTCTTATCCAAGTCTAAATTTAGAGCTCCACCCCATTAAACCAGACCAGGAATTTTAATCTATAGCTAAAGTAGAGTCAGAATATGCTTTCGCTTATCTGATCTTCTATAGTTTCAATGTTTAAAAAAGCTTAAATACCAATTTATCAGCTTATCTCCGAAAAGTACTGAAAGCATTATGCCTGCTGAGAGGTAAGGTCCCATCGCCAGAACTTTGTCTGCTTTAGATACTTTCATTCTTATTGAATGAATTACCGAGCCGAGGATACAGGCAAGGATGAAAGCTAAGACAATTTTCTTCCAGCCAATCAGTAAGCCTGCTGCGGCTACTAGCTTTACGTCTCCTCCTCCGATTGCACGTCCTCCCGAAAAGACGAAAAGGAGTAAACAGAAAAGGCTTACGCTAATCATTCCAATCAGGTAATTCAGCCAGTCTGAACCGGCTACGCCAAAGGCGATAAAGCGATAAATCAGATTTATAATTCCAAGTGCGCCTATGAAAATGTTAAAGCCCACAGGGATTTCAAAGGTTCTAAAATCTATTACACTAAGGGCGAGCAGGGCTGAACCCATCAGGCAATAGAGAAAGGTTTCGAAGTGAAAATACTCAAACATCTGGTAAGAGTTCACTCCGTAGGTTAGAAAGAAAATCAGCACATAGAGGATTCCGTTGGCTCCTTCTACGATTGGATATTGTGCTGAAATCTTTGCTCCACATTTTCTGCACTTTCCTTTTAAGAAAAGCCAGCTAAAAAGTGGAAAAAGGTCATACCAGCTTAGCTGGTAGCCACAAGTCATGCAGTGAGAACGCTGCTTTGTAATGCTTTGTTTTAATGGTATTCTGAGAATTACTACATTTAAGAAGCTTCCTATGAAGATTCCATAGAGGAAGATTGTTAAATAAGTAACTATCGACCAAATTGTTTCCATTTATAATTTCCTGTCATTTATATTTAAGTCGCTTTTGACCGGCTTCTAACTTTGCCTATTCAAAGCGAGAACCAAAATCTTTGGAATAGCTGCACATATCACCAAAAACTCCATTGTTGCTGTCTTTGTGCCATACAAGAGTTCCATCGGTTTGAACGGTTCCTATTAGGGTTCCATTGCCACTTTTCCATTCCTTTGAATGCATTGTATAAGGGTCACCTTTGTTGGAGGTGTCCTTCCATTCAGAAAGAGCAAGTGACCAATAATTATCACCGGTTGCTTTTATGTCTGTTTCATCACCCCAGACAGGCATTGTAAAGTTCACCAGTCCATTTACTGCCGTCAGACAAAATTCAGTATTTGCAGGCACATGGTACTCCATGTCTGTGGCTACCGCATTAGCGGCATCGAGAACCTGATCAATTGCAGAAATGTCTGAAGATTTTCTGGATTTTTCTACATATTTTAAATAAGCAGGCGCCAAGACTCCAACGAGAATTGCCATAATTGCAATAACTACAATAAGTTCAACGAGTGAAAAGCCTGCCTCCCTACTACCTTTCATACTTACTCCCAAATTATCATTTGTAATCAAAGATTGACTTTTTACAAAGTAATCTTTGCGAAGTGAATTAAGAAATCCTAATTCACTCCACAAAAATTATTTCATGAAAAAATTTTTGTTTTCTCAAATAATAGGGATTTGAGATTTACCATCCCACCTAAATGGTGGGATGGTTTTAAGAATTCAAATCAGATAAGAATCTCCATTAGTTTTCGAACTTTCCAGAAAGAGATGATGAGTAAGCACACATAGCATCAAATATCTTCGTACTAGCAGTCTTGTCAACATTTTTCCAAACTACTGAGCCATTATTCTGAACTATACCGTTTACAGTCTGACTACTAGCTGCTTTAAATTCTTTTGACTTACACTGATAGCCGTTAGTTGAGCTAGCTACATCCTTCCAGCCCTTAAGTGCGTCATCTGACTTTTCGAACGTAGTACCACCTAATTCAAGTGTTATTTTTCCAGCACTATCTCCAACCATTTCGAATTCAGCTAGGGCTGGTACATCATACTCTGCATCACCTGCTACTGTTGTTGCTGCATCCATGATATCAGCTACTGCTGATACGTCTGTTGACTTTCTTGACTTCTCAACATACTTTAAGTAAGCTGGTGCAAGTACACCTACTAAAACTGCCATGATGGCAATAACAACGATAAGCTCTACAAGCGAAAAGCCTGCATTTTTCTTTGTTTTCATAACAATATTCTCCTTTTATTATTATAAGATTAAAATTATTTATTTAAAGCTGAGCCTGCCCTATCGGGCTCAGCTTTAATTCAAAGTAAAAAAATTCAAAACTCTACCAAAACTTTTAAAGCCCTTTTGAATCAGATTAAAATAACCTTAGTGAAATGAATTAAAAGCATCTTAATTCACTCCACAAAAATTATCTCATGAAAAAATTTTTGCTTTCTCAAATAATAGGGATTTGAGATTTACCATCCCACCCAAAAGGTGGGATGGGTTAATTACTTTAATTACGTATAAACAACTATTAGTCTTCGAACTTACCATCAAGAGATGAAGAATACTTTCTCATAGACTCAAACAATCCACTAGCATCACTCTTCCAAGTTACAGAACCATTATTTTCAACTGTTCCTTCTGCATTGGCTGCAGTAGCTGCCTTAAACTCCTTTGACTTTAAGCTATAACCGTCTTTTGCACTAGCTACATCCTGCCAAGCTTCTTCTGCTTTACTTCTAGCATCACTAGAAGCTCCATTAGGAAAAGTTACTGAAAGTGTTATTTTGTTTGAAGCACCAGCCATTTTAAATACTGAAGCAGCTGGTACATCATACTCTGCATCACCTGCTACTGTTGTTGCTGCATCCATGATATCAGCTACTGCTGATACGTCTGTTGACTTTCTTGACTTCTCAACATACTTTAAGTAAGCTGGTGCAAGTACACCTACTAAAACTGCCATGATGGCAATAACAACGATAAGCTCTACAAGCGAAAAGCCTGCATTTTTCTTTGTTTTCATAACAATATTCTCCTTTTTATTATTATAAGATTAAATTATTTATCTTAAAACTCAGCCTGCCCTATCAGGCCAAGTCTTAATTCAAAGATTAAATATTTTCAAGTCCATCATAGAGTGCAACCATTGGCATCAGTACCGCACCTACGATAACTCCTACGAGTCCTGCCATTACTACGGTAATCATTGGTTCAATCATTGCCATCAGCTGAGCTGTTGCATTTTCTACTTCTTCATCGTAGTAGTTGGCCATCTTTGTGAGCATTGCTTCCATGTCACCGGTGTTTTCACCGATTTTGGTCATGTGAAGAAGCATTGGTGGGAAGACACCTGATTTCTTGAGTCCTTCGGAGAGAGGTACACCTTTCTTTACATCTTCCTTGGCATCCATTACTGCCATACGAAGGATTACGTTAGTCATTGTCTTTGAGGTGATGTCAAGGGCTTCAATCATTGAGATACCTGCTGCAGTAAGGGTACTGAGTGTACGGGCAAGTCTGGCTGAAGCTGTCTTGATTACGAAGTTCTTTGAAAGAGGACACCAAAGTGTGAACTTTCCGATTGCAATCTTTCCGGTCATTGTTGACGAGAAGGTCTTCCAGGCAATTACAATAATTACAACAACTGCGAGGATGATGTACCAGTAGTTCTGAACGAAGTCGCTGGCATTCATTACGAACATCGTGAGCGCCGGCATTTCGATATCCATGTCTGCGAACATTGACATGAAGGTTGGAATTACGTAGTAGAGAAGTACGAGGATAACCGCGAACATTACTACCAAAACTACTGCAGGATAGGTGAGGGCTTTTTTGATGGTTGCCTTGAGCTTTGTATCCTTATCGAACTGAATTGCCATTCGGTTAAGAGAAACTTCAAGGGAGCCTGAGGCTTCACCTGCCTGTACCATTGAGATAAGCATTGATGGGAAGACATCTTTTCTGGCTGCCATTGCGCCACCTAAGGATTCACCTCGTTCAACGCTGGTCTTTACCTCAATTATTGCCTTTGCGAAGGCTTTATTTTCTGTCTGCTCTGCGAGCATTCCGAGTGCATCGATTACTGGTACACCGGCATTTAAGATACTTTCAAACTGATTACAGAAGAGAGCCAGGTCATGGGCGCTTGCCTTTTTGCCACCGACCTGAATATCCTGGGAGAAGATGCTGGCTTCCTGAACTTTTACAGGAATCAGGCCTTCTGCTTTCAGAGCGACCATCGCTCTGTCGGGATTGAGGGCGTCGATGTTGCCTCTTTTCTGTTTGCCGAGTTTATCTACGGCAGTATAAGTAAAAGTAGCCACTATTTATCCTCCTTGTTTTATTTAGTTACGAAGACTGAGTCTTTTCTCCATTCCCGGTACATCCTGGGCATAGTTGATACAGTTTTCTGCACTGATTAAGCCACCGATGTAGAGGTTGTAGAGGGAGTCATCCATTGTTATCATTCCGAGCTTTTTGCTGGTCTGCATTGTGGATGGTATCTGGTAAGCCTTTCCTTCTCGAATGAGGCTTCGCACTGCTGAGGAGCCAAGCATTACTTCGAAGGCTGCAACTCGTCCCTGCCCCTGCTGGATTGGGAGAAGCTGCTGGGAAATTACACACTCAATTACGGAAGCGAGCTGAACTCGAATCTGTTGTTGCTGATGAGGTGGGAATACGTCGATTACACGGTTGATGGTATCGGCCGCTCCGTTAGTATGGAGAGTGGAGAATACCAGGTGACCTGTCTCAGCTGCAGTAATTGCAGTCTGAATTGTTTCGTTGTCTCGCATCTCACCTACGAGGATTACGTCCGGATCCTCACGGAGTGCTGCTCTGAGGGCTCCTGCGTAGTCCTTTGTATCGTCACCAATCTCTCTTTGGTTGACGATGGACTTTTCGTGCCTGTGAAGGTACTCGATAGGATCCTCGAGGGTTATTATGTGTCGTCTGTAGGTATTGTTGATTACGTTGATTAAAGAGGCAAGGGTTGTTGATTTACCTGAACCTGTTGCACCGGTAACGAGCACCAGTCCTCTTTTTCTTGTTATAAGATCCTGGACCGAAGCGGGTAAGCCGAGTTCTCTTGGAGCCGGAATCTTGAATGGTAAAAGTCTCATTACCATTGCAACGGTTCCACGCTGTCTGAATACGTTTACTCTGAATCGTCCTTTGCCCTGAAGTGAGTAGGCAAAGTCGATTTCGCCGGTCTCTTCCATGATTTCTACGAGACGTGCATTGTCTGCGTAGAGAGGAACAACTATTTCTTCTATTTCATCCGGTGTCATGATGTGATCGTCTTTGTCTCGAAGGTCTCCATCGATTCGGTAGATAACCGGTTTGCCGGCTGTCATGTGGATATCGGATGCGTGTCTTTCTACTGCGAGAAGAAGAATTTCGTCAAGTTTTTGATTATTCATATTTAAACCCCTGTGTTACATTATTTTTTGCTACGTGTCGAAGGAAATTCTTACCATTTCAGGGTAGGAGGTGATTCCGTTGAGAACGTGCTTGGTAGCTGCCATTCGGAGGGTATTCATTCCGTTACGGATTGAAGCCTCTTTGAGCATTTCTGTGTTCTCCTGACGGGAAATAATTCCTGCCATTTCTTTGTTGATTTCCATGATTTCGTAAACGCCGATTCGGCCCCTATAGCCAATGTTGTTGCAATCCTGGCATCCGACCGGCTCATATATTGTGCAAGGCTCATCAAGTGGCACAAGCATAATTTCTTTTTCTTCTTCTGTTGCTTCTCTCGCTCTTTTGCATTTCGGACAAAGTCTCTTTACAAGACGCTGGGCAATTACCCCCTTTACTGAGTCAGCTACGAGGTAGCTTTCAATTCCCATATCCTCGAGTCGGGAAATTGTTGCCGCTGAGGAGTTTGTATGAAGGGTGGAAACTACAAGGTGACCTGTGATAGCGGCCTGTACCGCAATTTGGGCAGTCTCACCGTCTCGAATCTCACCGATCATGATGATGTCCGGATCCTGACGGAGGATTGAACGGAGGGCTGAGGCGAAGGTAAGTCCGGCTTTCGGATTTACGTGAACCTGGTTAATTCCGTCGATATTGGCCTCGACAGGGTCTTCTACTGTTACAATATTTACGTCCTCTGTGTTGAGCTCGGAAAGAGCTGTGTAGAGGGTGGTTGATTTACCGGAGCCGGTTGGTCCGGTTACAAGAATAATTCCGTTTGGATTTTGCAGGATGTGGTCAAAGGTCTTCATCTCTGCGTCACTAAAGCCTAAGTCTTTTTTGTCTCGTGAGAGTGCCTGCTTCATTGCAAGACGCATTACGCACTTTTCGCCGTAGACGGTTGGGAGCATGGATACACGAATATCGTACTCTACTCGGTCTACAATCTGAGTGATTCGACCATCCTGAGGCTTTCTTTTTTCTGCGATATCCATTCCTGCAAGAATCTTGAGTCGGGCTGTAATTGCCGGCATCAGGCTGATATCATAGCTTATCTGTTCGTAGAGGGAACCATCGATTCGGTAACGGATTCGTACTCTGGTCTCAAGGGCCTCTACGTGAATATCGGAGGTTCTAAGACGGGCTGCCTGTTCAATCATTGTCTTTACGAGAATTACGATTGGTGAATCTGCGATGCTTGACTCTTCATCATTCTCTTCTAACTGGTAGTCGCCTCTTTCTTTTGCGAAGGCGTCCGCAGCAGACTGAGCTTCTTCATTACCGTAGTTTTTGTCGATGGCTACCATGATGTCGTGGCTGGTAGCGATGTATGGTTCTACCTGAGCGCCGGTAATCATCTCGATATCGTCGATTGCGGTCATATCCATTGGGTCGGCCATTGCAAGCTTGAGTACGTCCATTGAGTACTCGTCGTAGCCGATTGGGATTACCATGTGCTTTCTGAGGAGAGTACCTGTAATCTTCTCAGGTAAGTTCTCAGGAACCTTTGCATTGGCGACACTTATGTATTCAATGCCGAGCTGGCTTTCGAGTGCCTTACAAATTCGGTCTTCGTTCGTAAGTCCCATCTCGACGATGACTTCACCGAGTCTTTTTGAGGTGCCTTTTTTTGCTTCGAGTGCCTGCTGGACCTGCTCTTCTGTGATGAGGCCTTCGGCGACAAGCATATCACCTAATCGTTTTCTTGCCATAATAACATCCCTTCACTATTAGTTGGAAAACCCCTAATTAATCATTTTGATAAACAGCCGTTAAATTTAAGTTAAGGATACAACCGGATTAGCTTTCCGGTCAAATCAGTTTGCTAAATTAAACCCAACAGCCTTTAAAATTTGTTTACAATTATTCTGCTCTTTACTAGGATAACATTATTTTCTTTGTTTTGCAACAATTTTAACTATGATTTTTCACTTTTTGTTCACCTTTTTAGTCACTTTCACCACTCATCACAAGATATTGTGGGTGGGGTGAGGGTAAAACCGCAAGGTTTTATCTAATTTGCCGATTATTTCTTGGTTATATTTATAACACTTATGATTTTAGATGACAACCCCTATTTTTTCTGACGGATTTTCCGACACTGATTTCTAATTTTTTAACAGATTGTAAACAAATTATGAACAAAGTCTATTTATAGTCCATGTTCGGATTTACAATTTTGGCATAGGTGGTCAGTGTAAGAAACATTGGCTCGTCAATTTCTTCCAATCCGAGTTCATCAAGCAAATCACGCCTTACATATATTTTGGACCAGCCAACCTGTAATTCATTTTTCATTATATAATTTACGGGCTCTAAATATACCAGTGCATAATCTTCATAGCTAAGCTCGTCTTCATCCCAGATTGCATAGAGTCTTGGTTCCTGATAGAGTACGTCAGGATAGCCTTTTTCTTTCCAACGGGCAAGGGTTTCTTCGATTTCTTCTTCAGTAGGTCTTATGTGGGTGGAATAATTTAATTCGTCATCACCAAAATTAAAGTTATAAAAAATGTTGTGGTCTGTGTAAGGACCTATGTTGTCAGTAAAGGCGAAGGAATTGGTATCCATTGTGGCTATTTCGCCTTCGGTATCGTCCCTTACCTCCCATTCGGTCATTATGTTGTAGTTGTCAAGGCCATAGTGACTGATAAATTCTGCTTCATTTCTGCCTGCGCCATAGGTATATTTGATTTCATTTTTTGCTGCCACTGCACTCCAAACGAGTGAAACCAGCATTAAAATTGTTCCAAAAATTACCGCTCCGCTTTGCAATATTCTTTGGTCTCTTTCACGCAAGCCTAATTTTCTCAAGGTCTTACTTTCTTTTGCGGTCCAAAACCAGAATACCGAGTAGAGGAGTATTACTCCTATGTGATGTACATAGAAATAAACTGTGGAGCAAAAGATGGCATAAATGAGGTAGGGTACGAGGAAGAGGGTTATTTTTCCTTTTATGTAACCATAAGCAAGTATGAAGGTCAATATGATTATTCCTGCGACCTCGGCTCCTATAAGTGAGCCGAGGTCGATGCTTTCGGCTCCGCTAAGTGAGGTAAATTCATTGAATACGGTTGAGCAGGTTGTTTCTGCAGGAAGTGTGAAGAGCATATAGGCTAGTTTCATCAGAACTCCGTTTGAATGGGCATCTGCTGTTCCTGTTGTAATTGACTGTACTGCCAGTGCGTCATCTGCGGGAATTATCATTATTATAAGTAAAAGTGCCATGACAAGTAGTCCAAAAAGCCACCATGTTCTTTTATCCTTTAGTGGGTTTAGCTTTGTTCCTGATTTTTTTGCGGATATGTACTCTTGTAATATTTCAATGACCCAGACAATACAGATACAGCCGGCAAAAAGTATGCCATAGGCACTGGTCAGACACAAAAAGGCGAGGCTAAGTACATGTATGCTGGGAGTTTCATTTCTTTTTTTATAGGTGATTGCAGCCAACAGGAAAGCTAACATCATCATGCAGTATGGTCTGGTTATTACTCCATACTGGTAGAAAAAATAGTAGGTGAATGGAATTAATAGACGCACCATTCTTGGAAATGGTGATTTAAAGAGTAGTAATGCCATTGTGATTTCGGTAAAAATCAGACTTATCAGAAGCAGTGTGATTTCATAATCAGCTCCCAGCTTTGCAAATGGAACTAAAATCAGGTGCCAGAGCTGGGGATGTCCTTCGTAGTGAGGGATTTTTAGAAGAATGTCTTTTAGAGATGCACATTTTGCTATCTGCCAGGCTACGGCTTCATCATACCAGGGTTCGTGGTAGCAGGTGATTATGCAGTGCAGAATGGCATAAAAAATCAGGGCGCAGATTTCCGGTATCCTGCCCGCTTTATTTTCTATGGATTTATTTAGATTTGTGATTTTATCTGCAAGAAAATTCAGTCCCCCGATCACCTTTTTGGTGAGGGGGGACATTTCGTTAGATTTATTCATTTGCTGCCCCTTTTTAGTTTGCTACCCCTATGATTAGCCACCAAGTGGCTTTTAAGTTAATGAGCAAATAATTGAAGTAATTGCTCATTAATTTTTATTTGCGTTTTTACAGCACTCCTTTGGTGCTACAGATTAACCTTTTATCTGACCTTTTACAGTACTCCTTTGGTGCTCCAGACTGTATCCCCGAGTCTTTCTTCGTGCATGGTTGCCATGTCAAGGGCTTTTCCGAAGGCCTTGAAGGCTGCTTCTGCCATATGATGGTTGTTGCCACCTGTGATTTCCTTGAGGTGGAGATTTATAATTGCGGAGTAGGATACGGCATAGAAGAATTCTTTTACCATTTCTGAATCCATGTCTCCGATTTTTGGTGTGGTGAAATTGATGTCGTAGGAGAGATATGGTCTGCCTGAGAGGTCGATTGCGCAGAGAATGAGACTTTCATCCATTGGGAGCATAAAGTGACCGTAACGTTTGATGGCTTTTTTGTCTCCTACTGCTTTTGCAATTGCCTGTCCGATGACGATTCCACAATCTTCGATTGTGTGATGGGAATCTACTTCAACATCACCTTTGCAGGTTATGTCGAGGTCAAAGAGACCATGTCTTGCAAAGCCACTTAGCATGTGGTCAAAGAAGGGGATGCCGGTGTCGGCATTCACTTTGCCGCTGCCATCCAGATTTAAGGTGGCTTCTATCGCAGTTTCTTTTGTAATTCTTTCAATTGATGCGATGCGGGAGGTCACAGCCTTCTCCTCAATTGCATCTTCTTTTATAATTTCTTCCATGGTGGTCCTCCTGAAGCTTATTCAATATCAACTAATTTTCTTATAGAATTTTCATTCCATCTTTCATTTTCCCATATAAAAATTTCATCTTTTCTTTTCTTAAAAATTCTATACGGAATCACCGAATTATCATATATATGCATTACATCAGCAATCTTAACCAATTCAGGTATTAAATTTAAAGCTTTTTTATATCTGGAACAAATTTTCTCCTCAGGAACTCCATGTCCCCCAAGAGCTTCTCTTGACCTAACGCGCATAATATTTATATTAACATCATTGGTTAACACATAAATACATCTAATAAAATAACCCTTTTCTTTAGCTTTTATAAGTAATTTTAAGTTTCTGTCAGTTGACATAACCGTCTCAAAGGTAAAACTCTGATTCTGTTCTACCGCCTGTTCACGCATTCTTTCAGCTGCCTTTGCTGCTTCCATATCTGTGCAATAATTTGCACGCTTAATGTCATCTGCATTAATATATGGTTCTATTATTCTAGCCATTTTCGTTACTGTTGATTTCCCACTTCCATTGGGTCCAGCAAAAACAATTATTTCAGGGCGTTTTTCAGTTTGCTGCTGCATATTCTCTCCTTCCATCTGGATACTCCAAATATGCCAGCTTGTTTACTGTATCATAACCTGCAATTGGAACTCCCTTGATTTTTTTAATCTCATTATCTATTCTAATTGCCTCTTTAAATCTCTCAGTTAATTCATCATCTGATAATCCACAGGTTGAATCTAATTCATTTTCTATAAACATAATTAAACACTCCTCTCTTTTTTCTTCTACTTTAGCACATTCTTTCTTGTTTTTCAATATAAACAAATCAGGCGAAGATTTTTACATCTTCGCCTGATTTAGGATAAGGTATAGAAAAATTGCGATGTTGTCTATTCTGTCTTGAAGATATAGATGCTTGAGCAATCTGTACCTTCTGCACATCCGCTGTAGCTTTCGCTTTCGTCGGCATAGTCTTTGATATTTTCTATTCTTTCGTAATATTTGTCGAGGTCGTCTTCTACGAGCTCTACTATCTTTGAAATTCCTTCGTCATTGAATTCGATTACTCCGTCTTTAAGCTCAAGGCTTCCGTCAAGCAGCTGTGCTATTCCGTCTGTGAGGTCTTTGGTTCCATCTGCAAGCTGTTGTGTTCCGTCTGCAAGTGTATCTGCTCCATCACTTAAGCTCTTTGCTCCATCATTTAATGTGTCTGCTCCGTCACTTAAGCTCTTTGCTCCATCACTTAGGGTTTCTGCTCCATCGCTTAAAGCCTTTGCTCCACTGCTTAAGGTCTTTGTGCCGTCATAAAGCTCGGAGGTTCCTGCTGCAAGAGTCTGGGCTCCATCTTTTAAGGAAAGGGTTCCTGCAAGTAATGAGCCTGCTCCTGTAAGAAGCTGTGTGGTTCCATCACTTAGTGTGGCTGTTCCATCGTAGAGAGTTACTGTTCCTTTGTGAAGGGTTACACTTCCTTCATAAAGAGTAGCTGCTCCTGTATTAAGCTGGCTCGCGCCAGCATATAGGCTTGCCGTTCCTTCTGCAAGACTTCCTGCTCCCGTCTCAAGAGTTTTAGCTCCCTCGGTTAATGCTTTTGCTCCTTCAGTTAATGCATCAATTCCTTCTACCAATGCCGGTGTTGATTCTGCAAGTGTCTTAATTCCATCATAAAGGCTGTCGATACCTGCTTTTACCGAATCTACACCTGAAATATATGATGCCAATCCTGTTTTAAAGCTCTTTGCTCCTTCATAAAGCTGTCCTACGGACTGGGCTATTGTTGTAAGGTTGCCTGCGAGTGACTGGATTCCTGTATCAATTGAAGCATAGCTTGTATCAAGCGAATCAAGTCCTGTGCTTACAGTAGCTACATTATCATAAAGGCTTTCGTAGGTTGCCACGAGTGTCATTATCTGCTTAGCAGTTGCCGCATCACACTCTCCGCTGCCTGCGTAAGCTGTAAGTGCTGCGATAAGCTGTGATACATCTCCTTCTGAATATGCATAACCTGCAGTTATTCCGTCAAGTCCTGCTGTCGCCTGGTCTAAGCCTGTTTTAAACTGTGCTGAGCCTGAAACAAGAGCTGAAACCTGATTCTGTGAGGCTTCACCGGTTAATGAGGTATAAAGAGTTTCAAGTCCTGATGCAATTGCGTCTATTCCGGACTGAAGAGTTTCATCATTCTTTACGAGCTCTTCGGTTCCGGTTTTTAGTGTCGTAGCGCCTGTAAGAAGTGCTGTGATTCCTTCTGAAAGTCCCGGTACTTTTTCGCTAAGCTGATTAAGTCCTGCTTCTAAGCTCTTTGCACCTTCTACTAAGGAGGTTACACCCTCTTTAAGACTTGCAGCTCCATCATTTACCTGCTTTGCTCCGTCTTCTAATGAAGCTGCACCATCACTTACCTGTTTTGCTCCGTCCTCTAGGCTTGCTGCGCCATCATTTACCTGCTTTGCTCCGTCTTCTAGCTCACCTGCGCCATCACTTACCTTCTGTACTCCATCTTTAAGTGAAGCTGCGCCATCATACAAATCTCCTGAGCCTGAGGCAAGGGCTGATGCTCCGTCATTTACCTGACCTGCGCCATCTTCTAGTGATGAAGCTCCGTCATTTACCTGCTTTGCTCCATCTGCAAGGTCTGATGCGCCATCGCTTACCTGCTTTGCTCCGTCTGCCAAATCTCCTGCTCCGTCTTTAAGCTGTCCTGCGCCATCTTTAAGTTGTCCTGCACCGTCATTTACTGAGTCAATTCCGTCTGCAAGTGTGGCTTCTCCGTCACTCAAATCCTGCATTCCGTCTGAAAGCTGTCCTGCACCGTCTATTATCTGGTTTATGCCATCGTCAAGCTCCCCTGCCATATCCTTTAAGTCATCTACTGAATCGATGTCGTCAAGATTTAGCTTGTCAAGTGCATCTCCTGAGGCTACTGTCAAGGTTATAGGCTCTGAGAAGTTTACAACATCTGCTTCTACCACAACGTCTTCCGGAATTTCAAAATCAATTGCTTCGCCGTCTTCGTCTGTCAAATCAGTTAATCCAAGACTTTCCTGAAGTCCCGGGAATCCGATTCCATAGACGATGGTTTTGTCCCCGTCATTGATTGAGCTTCCGCTGCTTACTGTTACGTTGGATACGGAGCTGTCTGTGAACAACATTCCTGATATCATTACATATGGCTGATAAATTGTGTAGCTTTCATCATCTGTCTTTATTTCTTTTGCTGTATTGTTGGTATAATCGAAGGTGATAACGAGATGACCACTTGCGCCTTCAAGTTCTTCTGCGGTTATTTCGTTTCCATCAAGCTCATAGGTGATTTCTACGCCAACCGGGAGTTCACCATCCGCAGTTCCCTGATAGTAGACATCGCTTCCATCAGTAGTCCACTCCAGGCTGTCTCCACTCTGGCTATAGGTTGCATCTCCTTTTACGACTTCGATGTCATTTAGATTTGATACATCTTCAAGCGTTTTAGAGCCGTCCGGATTTTTCAGCCAGGTGCTGACAATTTTCTTTTGTTCATTTCCATTTGCGTCCATCAGGACGTAGACGGTTTCTACTTTGCCTGCATCTGTGCTGTGGTTTACCAGGCTTTCAAGCTCTTCCGGAATATCTGTTTCTGAAGATTTATCTGTTGTATTTGTCTCTGATGCGGAGCTGCTGCATCCGTTAAGACTTCCTATTGTCAGGGTGGCTGTAAGGCCAAGTGCTGCAATTTTTCTCCAATCTCTCAT
>CAZVBH010000012.1:0-16771 GCA_964625275.1 uncultured Lachnoclostridium sp. | reverse complement strand
GGGCGCATGTCGAAGGTTGTTCGGATGATTACCTTGTCAAGGATGAGAAGCATTGCCGGCAGGGCTGTAAATACGATTGCCATGCTTAGTAAGGCGCCTCGTGCAAGTAACATACAGATTGAGCCGATGAGGTCAATATCTGAATAAAGTGCTACGCCGATTGTTGCTGCGAAGAAGCCTAATGCACTGGTGAAGATTGACTGCACTGAGGTCTGGAGGGCTATTCTTACTGAGTCCTTGCGTCCATTGCCTGAGAGTCTTTCTTTTTTATATCGGTTTGTCATAAGTATCGCATAGTCAACCGTTGCGCCGAGCTGAATCGTGCCGACACATATTGAGGCTATGAATGGCAGCGTTGAGCCGATGTAATAGGAGATTGCCATATTTACATAAATGGCCAGTTCGATTACGAGCACAAGGATGATCGGAAGTGATACTGATTTGAGTACGAACAGTATCAGGATGAAGATTGCGCCGATGCTTACAATACTTACTGTTGTGAAATCGGTGTCTGTTATTTCAACCAAATCCTTGGTTGCAGGTGCTTCACCTACGAGCATTCCGTCTGCGTCATATTTTTTTATGATTTTGGACATTTCAGTACATTGCTCGTTGATTTCGTCCGTTGCAACTTCATATTCTGAGGATACGAGGAGTAGCTTCCAGTTTTCACTTTCGAGTGAGGAGGTTGCTTCTGCGGGAAGGACTTCTTCAGGGATGAGCGAGCCCGTTACTGAATCGAGTCCTAAGGCAAAACCTATTCCGTCAAGCCCTTGGATTTCATCAAGCATGGACTTTACATCCTTTGAGCTCATGTCTGAATTTACAAGTATCATTGATACGGAGCTTATGTCGAAGTTTTCTTTAAGCTCGATATTTGCTGCTTTTGATGCATATTCGTCAGGGATGCTTTCATCAAGCTTGTAGTAAACATTTACGTTATTGTTACCGTAGATAGCCGGTATCCAAAAGAGTATCATGATTACTGCTATCACCGGATAGTACTTTGTTACAAGCTTTGAGAGCTTTTCGCCTTTTATTGTGAGTGCTTTGTGTCTTGTCTTTTTTATCTGCTTATCAAAGATAAGGATGAGCGATGGCAATACTGTTACGCAGCAGATTACTCCGAAGACTACGCCCTTTGCCATTACGATGCCCATGTCAAGTCCGAGGGTGAAGGTCATGAAGCACATGGCGATGAAGCCTGCGATTGTTGTGAGTGATGAGCCTGCCACTGATACGATTGTGGCTGCGATTGCATGACTCATGGCTTCGGTTGGCTTTTCGTATTTTTCTGAGGCTTCGAGGTAACTGTGATAAAGGAATATTGAGTAATCCATCGTTACGCCGAGCTGAAGTATTGCTACGAGAGCCATTGTGATATAGGAAATTTCACCTTGGATGAAATTCGTTCCGAGGTTGTAGATGATTGCCATTCCTATGCTTATAAGGAAGAGTACCGGAATTACGAAGGAATCTGTTGTGATGAAAAGTACGAGTAATACGAGCACAACTGCGATTGCGGTATAGGCAAACATTTCATTTTCTACAAGTGCCTTTGTGTCAAGACAGATGGCTGCCATACTTGAGAGGAAGCACTGCTTACCTGCTATGCTTCTGATTTCTTCGATTGCATCCATTGTTTCATCTGCCGATGAGGTGGTGTCGAAGAAGATGAACATGATTGTCTTTGTGCCATCCTCTGAGTAGAGGATATTATAGACGTCTTTTGGGAGCATCTCTGTGGGTACCATTCCTTCTGTTATGGAGTCAAAGCTAAGCACTTCGGCTACATGGTCGACACTTTCAACCTTTTCAGCCATCTTTTGGAGGTCTGTCGTCGACATTCCTTCACAGATGAACATTCCGTAGGCTCCTTTTCCGAAGTCATCAAGAAGTACATCCTGTCCTTGCATTGTTTCAATATCGTCCGGCAGGTAGTAGAGGATATCATAATTTATTTTTGTATTTATGAATCCGATTGCTGCCGGGATAAGAAGAAGGATACTGAGTGCCAAAATGACGTATCTGAATTTTACAATTTTCTCTGCAAATTTCTGCATTTTTCTAACCCCTTTTTCGACCGTTGGTCATTTTCTTGTTCTGACAAACTGCACTATATCAAAAAATTGACCAATAGTCAATATATTTTTTAAAATTTCTTGACTTTTGGTCGATTTTTTTATATTCTTTTAATAATTATCCTGAATACAAGGTGACTTGGGATTAATCCACGGTCTTTTTGGATCAATTTTAGTTAGTTCTTTGTTCCTTTGTTGATTTTTTGGAGGTCTCATGGGTAAAGCTGAGGAAAATAAACGAAAAAAACGTCTGGCTCTTTTGCAGCATGCTTATTCTCTTTTTACGAATAAGGGAATTGGACCTACTACCATTTCTGATATTGCAGGTCATGCGGGAGTCGGTAAGGGTACTTTTTATTCTTATTTTAAGGATAAGGATGATTTGATTGAGAAGCTGATTGCTGAGAAGGCTGAGGATGTTATCAAGCATGCCATTCATGATTTGGAGAAGCACCCTGAGGCCGTCAGTGTTGAGGACAAATTTGTTGTTCTTGCTGATGATATTTTGGAACAGCTTTCTGCGGATGAGAAGCTTCCGAGATTTATAAATAAAAATTTGAACTATGGTATATTTAAAAAGGCTCTCACCCGCGATGATGTGGTTGAAAGCCTTGATATAAGAAGTCTTTATTATAATTTTATTAATGATGGTTCGACCTGGCGTGACCCGGACATTATGCTATACACTATTGTTGAGCTTGTTGGAAGTACCTGCCATTCAATCATTCTTCAAAAGGATCCTGTGGATCTTGAGACCTACAAGCCTTATCTTTTTGAATGTGTGAGAAAGATTATTTCGGTATTCCGGGTGGAAGGTCCTGAGGCTGAGACTAATGACCACAAGCAGTAGTCTGTAATCTAAGCACTGCCAGAAAAATCTTATTAATATTTAAGTGCTGCATCTACTACGTGACGAAGTAATACTGAGGTTGTGACTCCTCCTACTCCGCCCGGAACCGGTGTGATGGCTGCGACTATCGGTTCTACTTCTTCGTAGTCTACATCTCCGCACATTTTTCCATTTTCATCTACGTTTATTCCTACGTCAATGATTATCTGATTTGGTGATACAAATTCTTTGCCGACTGTTTTTGCATGTCCTGCGGCTGCAATTATTATGTCGGCTTTTTTTGCGATTTCTGCCATGTCTTTGGTTTTGGTATGACAGATTGTTACGGTTGCATTTTCTTTCATGCACATCATTGCTACCGGTTTGCCTACTACGAGGGAGCGTCCGATTACTACGACATTTTTGCCTGTGAGGTCATAGCCATAGTATTTGAGTATCTCCATGCATGCCTGTGGTGTGCATGGTGGGTAGCCCTTTTGCTTGCCTGTGAATACGCTTCCGATGGATGCTTCTGTCATGCAGTCGACATCCTTTTCAGGTAGAAGTGCGTTTTCTATTTTTTCTGCATCGAGATTTTTGGGAAGTGGTCTGAAGAGGAGCACTCCGTCGATGCCTGCGTCTTTATTTACTTCGTCGATTACAGCGAGAACTTCTTTAGTAGTGACTGTCTCCGGGAGGAGATATTTTTTGTAGTCTACGCCTAAGGTTTCACAGCGTTTAACTGCGCCTCTTTCGTAGGCTATGTCACTTTCGTTTTCTCCGATGCGGATTATACCGAGAGTTGGGGTGATGCCCTTGTCTGCAAGGGAGGCTACATCTTTTAGGATGCTTTCGTTGATTGAAGTTGTTACGGGTTTGCCGAGTAATGTCATTTTTCGATTTCCTTTACTTTTTATTAGAGTTTTTACAGAGGGAACAGGGTACGGGGACACAGTCCACATGCAACTCTTACAAGTTGCATGTGTCTTATGTCCCCAGTTGTTCTACGGTACTTTTTATTAAAGTTTTTACAGAGGGAACAGGGTACGGCGACACAGCCTTCGTGCAAATCTTACAATTTGCACGAAGTATGTGTCCCCAGTTGTTCTACAGTACTTTTTATTAAAGTTTTTACTGAGGGAACAAGGTACGGGGACACAGTCCACATGCAACTCTTACAAGTTGCATGTGTCTTATGTCCCCAGTTGTTCTACGGTACTTTTTATTAAAGTTTTTACTGAGGGAACAGGGTACGGGGACACAGCCTTCTACTACTTATTAAATGTTGTACTGAGGGAACAAGGTACGGCGACACAGCCTTCGTGCAAATCTTACAATTTGCACGAAGTATGTGTCCCCAGTTGTTCTACGGTAGTTTTTCAAAAGAATTTTGTGTCCCCAGTTGTTCTACGGTAATTTTTCAAAAGAATTTTATGTCCCCAGTGTTCGACGGACATTTTCAAAAATAGATTCTGCTTTGGCGCCGTAGGTTTGGAGCATGTCGTCTGTTTTTTTATTAAGTTCTGCTGCTTTTTCTTTATTTTGCATTGAGCCTGTATTTATGTATACGTTGAGGGAGGCTCCCATGAGGGCTGAGCGAAGGGCTATTGCCGATACGCCTGCGTCTGAGAGGGCGAGTCTGCTGCCTTTTTCAGCAAACTCTTCTGCCAAATCTATTGCTTCGCAGCAGGTCTCCATTATTTCCATTGGGACAAGTGAGGCTGCGAGAAGTACTTCTTCCATAACCTTTGCCTTAGCTGCTTTTTCTTCTTCTGTTTCTTTTGGCATTGAATAGGCTTTTGCGAGCGGTTCAAAGGCTTTTGCATCCTTTTCAATCAGGGTTAGAAGCTTTTTTCTAAGTGCTTCGGCCTTTTCCATAAGTGCCTTTATTTCTTCTTCTACATCAGCATACTTTTTCTTGCCTATGGTCAGGCTTCCTACCATATTCCCGAGGGCTACGCCTATTGCTCCTATGAGTGCTGAGGCTCCTCCTCCACCGGGTACGGGCTCCTTTGAGGAAAGTATGTCTGTAAATTCTTCACATGTCAGCTTTTTAAAATCCATTATAGCCTCCTACTAATACTGAAAAGTTTATCTTGGTTCCAAGAATTTGTCACCATCCAAATGTATCATATGCTCTGGCATATCTGCTATCCAAACTTCTGTTTCCCAAGCTAATTCTTCAGAAAATCTTTTAAATGTCTTGAAATCTTGAAAAGCTGTCACAAAGATTTTTCCTGCCTTTACATCTTGCGTCATCTCTGTAATTTCTAATATTCGTTTTGAATTAATTGGTCCTACAGATGTAACTGACTCAATAAAGTAAATCCAATTTTTGTCCTCACGGTACAATACAATATCCGGCATCTTATCATGAAGCGTAATCTCAAATCCTAGTGCTGTAAGTTTATCTACATCCTTAACCAAGTCCTTTTCTGTTGTATCTCCAACGTAAAGGCACTCAGCACTAGGAGCAAATCGGGGTGCAAACTCTTCTATAATTGCTTTCTGCAGCTCATTATGTTTTCCGACTGAGAAATTAAAATCTGAGCCATTAATTTTTACAGACATCATGGTCATTTTTTTCTTAGAAGCATAAATGTCTATCAATTTATCATGATACATCAAAAATCTGTTCAACAACATCTGCCAATCACTTGACTGCAATGTTCTTAACATCTGTAATACCTCTTCTGTCAACCGATACTGATAATTAGGACTATTTGTTGCCGTTCCATTATCTTCAACTAATGCTGCTGTACGATATGGATGCAGAGCTTGCTTTCTAAATGTTTCTCGACTATTTTCAGCATAATCCGCCATGTAATAATTATTGGTAAAATTTATAATATCATGGATTCTCATCCATTCATTTTTTGCCGCACTCCAATCCATGTTCGGTTTTATTCCTGCCAGTGCTAATATTGTATAGCAACAAATATCTGCCTGTTGTGCTTTGGGCATACCTATCTTTTTTAAAAACTCCCTTACTTCGTCAATTTTACCCACAATACCCCTCCAAAATAATGTTACAATTTTCCACCGAAAAGTCTCGGCTTTTCATAAGTTTCCTTCCCATATCTTGTACAAATTCTAATTCAGGAACCGGCATAGCATTAATTTCTGTTGAATTAACCTGCGTAGATCCGTTTAATATACGGTAATATTCATCATACAAAGTAGAATTAAAAATTACATATAACCCATACACTAAACATTCGGACATTTCCACCATCACTCCATCAATAAAATTAATTTTGTTCTGGGTACTGATTTTTGCATATTGTGGATATTTTTTAGCTAAGTATATTCCACATTGCAAACGTCGTGGTTCTTCCTTTGCAGTAAAACGTTTTACAAATAGGTAATTCTTATTATCCTGAATTAGTCCCTTCTTATCTGTAACAACATATTCATGTTCTTTCTGTATAGGGAACTGTACTTTCCCTTGTTTTATGTGCTGAGAATAAAACAGTGGTATCGCTCCTTCTTCCTCTTTGTCCCGTAAAATTTCACGATTCCTAAAATCCACAGTCAATCCGGTTTTCATTTTTACACCAAGGTCAGTCAATGTACTGTTAAATTTATGTAACTGTTTCAGTACGGAAACTTCTCTTTCATCAGTCACCAAGTATACATAATAGTCATTTCCTGATACAACAAGATCATATGGCACTATAAGAGATGTTAATTTTTCAAAATCATAATTAGATTTTGAAGATGTAATAGTAACCTGCTTCGGTTTATCTTTTGTCTTTTTTGCCTTAACAATAATCGTTTCCTGAAGAACTTCCTCTTTATCAAAAACCTTATTTCGGCTCACAAACAGATGAATGTGTTCTAATTTTCCCTCTGTCAAAAAATATTGACGGAACCGTTTGAAATAAGCTCCCGAAGTCCATGAGCGTGGTATGATATAGACCATTTCTCCATTTTCTTTTAAGTTAAAGAGTCCCATTGCTGCAAAGATAAAATACATATTAGGTGCACCATAGCAAATTTCCGGCATTGCCAATGCTTCCGGAGCATCCTTTGATATCTTCATATATGGTGGATTTCCTATAACCAAATCATACTTTTTAGGCTCTAGATTTTCTCCAATCATGTTATTGAAATCAAGATACTGACTTAGGATATAATTTTCCTTCAATAAATTAATTGTAATCTTTTTAGATGAATGTTCTTTACAATATATGAGATTATTCTGCAATAACGGCAAAACATTATTGTCGTTTTCGTAACAGGTTAATTCTATCTCTTGTAGATATTCAATTTTTTCCAACCTTTCAATTAATGCACAGGACAAAATGCCAGACCCTGCCCCAGCATCCAGCACACTTAATTTATTCATATTCTGAGGAATATTATATAAACCAGCCATAAAACGAGCTGTTTCCATACTTGTAAAAAACTGTCCATACTTCTTCCGTTCTTTTTTCGGCATATCTTCTATATATTGATTGGTCAGTTCAACAATCTCTTCCAACATAATATCACCCATTCTTTATGCACATATTTCCCTTTTGGAGTATAGTTCTATAATACCAAGAAGTCCTTTCACCCATCATCTGTGAAGTTCTAAGCTTTCCTAATTGGATTTGATTATACTATATTTAATTCATTTTATCAATAATCTATAAAAACCGGTATAATTAAATGTGCCTACATCATTTATTTCGTTACAGGAAAAATAATTTGCAAATAAATTTTTAAAGGCCTTTGTTAAAAAACAAAAGCCTTTAATCTAATATCCTTCTACGATATTTTACAAAATATCTGATTTTAACATCGTATATCAGAAATTACTCTACCATCAGACAGTTCTATAATTCTTTTTCCTTGTTCAGCTATAGTTCTGTCATGAGTAACAAGTATTATCGTTCTTCCCATTGAATTTAACTTTTTTAATAAGCCTACTATTTCTTCTCCTGTACTTTTGTCCAAAGATCCAGTAGGCTCATCAGCCAATAAAACTGCAAAATCATTTATTATTGCCCTCGCAATTGCTACTCTCTGTTGTTGACCTCCACTAAGCTGCATCGGCAGTTTTTTCTCCAATCCTGCCAGTCCAACTAATTCAATTACTTCATGAGCCTTTACTCGTCTTTCTTTTTTCCCAACTCCCTTTGCCATTAAGGGCAATTCAATATTTTCGATCACATTATAATGTTTCATAAGTGCAAAATTTTGAAACACAAAGCTGATATTATTCTTTCTAAAACGGTTTAAATCAGATGCTTTCATCAAATCCACTCTCTGATTTTTGAAATAATATTCACCAGATGTAGCTTTATCCATTGCTCCGATTATGTTTAAAAGTGTAGATTTTCCTGAACCTGAAGCTCCCATAATTGAAATAAATTCGCCTTCATCAATAGTTAGTGATACGCCATTTAATGCCTGTGTACTCATTCCAAAGGATTTATATTCCTTACAAATATTTTTTAAATCTATCATAATTTAAACCTCGTCATTCAAAAAATCTGCCGGTTGTTTTTTTAGTGTATATGCAATCGGCACACAAGTGGCAAAAAGCAAAATTAATACAGCCAGAAATCCGGTTTGAATCAAACTCTCTTTTAGAATATCATTATTAGCGTACACTAAAGTAGGTATATAATTTTCATACAAGATTTTTGCAGCCAAAACTCTGGCAACTGCAAGTCTGATGAAATTTTCTCCAAATATAATAATCGCAATTTCTTTTAACGACACACCACAAGCTATATAAATGCCCCAATCTTCTTTTCGTAAAATAATTGATACGATATTTGCAGTAACTTGGGAAATAATGCAAACGCAAAAAACATATATAAACAACTCAAAATACTCATTTTCACTATTTAAATCCTCTTCTTCCAGCATATCGTATTCATCGGCAAGACTCATAGTTGCTGCCGTAATGGAATAATCTTCAAACAGCCCGGCTATATTTTTATTTATTGTTTTTGTATTTTCGTAATTACTTACTTTATAATAAATAGAATGAAGATAGCTTGCAGGCCAGTCACCATTAATTCTTGGTATAACAAAGCAATAATCTAAGCTGTTTAAGCCACCCGACGAAAAAAATACCCCGGCATCTCCAACAAATGACTGATTTTCAGGTAAAATATCTATAATCACATAGGTATTGTCATTCATTTTTAACTCAGTTCCTATCGAAAAGACATTTCTGTATGCCGCACCTATAATGATTGGTATTTTATCATTCTCACTAACCTGCCTGTACACATCAGAATCATATTTTATTCCACACAACTGAAGTAATTCAAAATCAATATACATTACACGTGACGTAGCATTGTTATTAATTAAAGAAATAACATCTGATTTTTCATTTACGGTACAATATAATTCATTAGTATCAAGACCATCAAACACTACAGACGCCATATAAAATGCTCCGGAATATTCAATGCCATCCATTAAACCTATTTTATCTATTACCTTATCAATCTTTTCTAAATAGTCATCGTCCAAAAGATTATCCGTAGCAATATCTATATTGTATATAACTTTAGTGTCATCCTCAATGGTTGCTTTGACTTTACGTTCATAATAATTAGAGCTGTTATACATTACAGAAGTTACAAAGAATACTGAATAAGCCACCACAACACCGGCTGTGAGTAGTATCGATGACCATTTTCTAAGTATTAACGATTCAATTGAAATTAGTATTAATTCTCTTACCTTCATATTTCTAGCCTTTTTTTATCAGATAGTCAATATTATTACTTTTTATCACTCTAATTAATGGTACAGTAATAGTCATAAGAGCAGTAAAAATGGCAGCTACGATTAGGAACAAGAAATCACTACTCAATCCGTTAGTACTAAAAGTTTCCTTTGTTGTAATTGTCAAAACAATTTTTATTATGGTACTAAGTACCATAACCAACATGACAATTTTTAAATATTCTATAAATACACTCCAATATAATTTAAATGCAGAATATCCAAATGCACGCCTTATTGCCATTTCCTCTTTTCTTTCCAGCACCCAAAATTCAGCAGCGATTGCGCAATTTAATATGCAAAAAATATAAAGCAAAATAAAGTAAAAAGTATTAGTTTCGCCAGACAACTCATTCTGTTGCTGCGTTTCCTCATTTATGCTTACTGTAATATCCGGATATTTTTCAGAAATATAATTTTTTATATTTTTTGCAATGCTCAAAGAATCATACTTATCACTTTTTATAGCTATTTCCCAGCTTTCCCTCTCATCTAATCTGTTCTTTACTGCATCAGATAAGGCATTGTATCCGATTGTAATATTATGTGAATATGCTTCATTCGCATTTTCATCTTCAACTGCCAGTACATTTACCTCTTTAGATGATACTATTAACTTCCCATCATGGATATATTTTTTTAATGCAGCTCCTACTACAGCTTCTTTGTTTAGTTCAACCATTACCTTTTGATTATCTTGACAAATTTTATAACCTTCATCCTGAAATATAACTATATCTGCCATATACTCTTTCGATATTTCATTAATCATTAGAGGACAGTCTTCGATTATAATTATTCCACATAAACCTTCTGTTTCATTAATTAAATTCGAAAACAAAATTTTTTCTCCATTGCTTATAATATACATAGATGTGTCATTATAATATGATTGTATCTCAGTAATGTCTTTCTCTTTTATAATTTCATTATAACATTCAATAATTGAAAATATTATAAAAAATACAATAAAAAAAGAAAGGCACATAAAAATATCTGATCTTTTATATCGCAAAATCCTCATATGCCTTTCCTCTCGTTTATAAAAAGAACTCCCACAGCTTCTTATCAACTGCGGTATAACCACTTAGTTCTATATTTTCAAATTCTTCTTCTGTTTTTTTAGGTCCAAATACATAATGGTAATTATAAGTACATCTTGTGCCATATGTTCTTATTCCTTCTGCATTCGTTGTAGTAAGCGGAGAATATGTGGTTACAACCTTAATCAGATAACCAATATCTTCTGCTTCAAACTCCTCACTTACCTTAGTTCCCGGCTCAAATTCAAACTTCCATAGGAGATTATCCTTTTCATCATAGGCTTCTATTTTCAAATAACCTGTAAGAATAGTGCCTTCCATTCCTTGACTAACCTTATCCAACGCCACATTGTAACCACAATAAGATATTTCTGTAACTAAACCTGTCTGATCATCGTAGTCATCCTCACTATAAAGCGTTAATATGTCGTCTCCGGCTTCTAAGAAGTATCCGTCTGACTCATCAACGTCAAGTCTGGTCAATCGGAATACTGCTATTGCCAACCATATAATAACAACAGCTCCAATGATAAACCATTTAATTTTGCTATTTTTTTGATACGATTCTGTTGTTCTCATAATCCTGATTTGTTGCATAAGCAACCGCTTTCTTAGATATACTGTCCCACAATCTTGGTTTATATATTTCTACATAATTAGCTTTAAGCTTGGGATAATAACTTGAAGCTGTCTCTGTCCAATCCGTAGAAAATTCTGAGCTTTTTGTAAAATATGTACCATCAGTAAACTTAAAGGTTATGACTCCATATGGTATAGCTAAATCAAAATATTTCAAATCTGTTTCTGACCCACTACCATTATTCCAATTTCCATCACTCGAAGCAATTGCGTTACCAGATACATATTGTCCTAAAACCGAAGTGTAATTAAGCTCTGTTTTAAAAGTAGCTTTCATATAATATCCAGTAGCCACTTTATGATTAGCAGTAGATGTTTTTGATGTCTTTGTGCCTGCATACGCTACTGTCAAAAAAGACAATACCATAAGTCCAACAACCAACATTCTGGCTCTTCTGTAATGTATAGATCTTTCAAATGCTCTCACTAATTTTTTCATAACAAACTCTTCTGTGCCAATATTTAATGTAAACTTACACTATACTGATGCCAGTGTATTACAGAAAATAAACATAGTCAAGAAAATATTAAAGAATACATAGAAATCAGGGCAAATAATGGTATAATCAGACTTAGAAAGGAGTTTCAGATATGAAGATTATAAGCAGTTATGGAATTGAAATAAAGCATATGAACAGAATATTTATGTATACCGTTGCTGTCTATAATTATGCAATCTCCTTTTGTATAGATGCTTTTGAAAATGAATGGTCTGATATAGAGGGCTTAGATACTATGCAGAGAAAACAGTATGCTGAAAGCCTCATACATAGCACGAGAAACAATACAGCTAAATATGGTAATTTCGATACATTGTTTCATAAAATGCCAAGTTATATGCGTAGGGCTGTTATATTCTTGCCTACGGTCAGGCTTCCTACCATATTCCCGAGGGCTACGCCTATTGCTCCTATGAGTGCTGAGGCTCCTCCTCCACCGGGTACGGGCTCCTTTGAGGAAAGTATGTCTGTAAATTCTTCACATGTCAGCTTTTTAAAATCCATTATAGACTCCTGTATTATTAATTACCTTTTTACAATGACGCTCCCCTATGCTAAAGCATAGGGGTTTCTGCCATTCCGAACTATTTATCCCTGTAATGCGTTCCGCACTGTATGATTTCTATGCTATCTCCGTCAATTCTAAACACAATCCTGTTTTTTTCATCAATCCGTGCACTCCAATATCCTGCAAGGTTTCCGCTTAATGGTTCGGGTTTTCCTGTGCATTGATACCCATTCCGGTCAATGTCTGCCAAAAGCTTATTGATTTTCTTTAGAGTTTTCTTATCCTGAGTCTGCCAGTAAAGATATTCTTCCCACGCTTCATCTTTCCATAGTTTTCTCATTAATCCACCTCTATCAGCTCATGCTCTTTCAAGGTACTTTTTCCAGAACGTATATCTGCCACACGTCTTTCCAACTCCGCTATATTTTCCTTGCTATAAAAAGGGTCGGCAGACAATTCAAACGGAATACGGTTTTCCCTCACAACTGTTTTTAAAAAAATATTGATTGCAGCAGACATACTTAACCCAATATCATCAAATGTTCTTTCTGCACTGCGTTTTACTTCATCATCTACACGTAAACTTATCTGTGCCATAATACCACTCCTTTCTTTACTTTATTATACAGCATTTTTATATATTTTTGCAAGCATTTTTATATATTTTTGCAAGCATTTTTATATATTTATGCAAGCATTTTAATATATTCTTGTTAACTTCAATACCATAACTGCTTGTAATCTTCATATTACTAAGTCTAATTATACTATTATCTGCCTTGATTTTCTACATATTCTTTCAATATTTTCCAACTGACATTACCTATACTGGCTGGAAAAAAATATTTTTTGTATTCACTCAGTTTATTTATCGTGATATACTTAGGAAATAATGCAATAATCAGTCTACTTCGTTTTCGGGAGGATTATCATGAATTTTCAAAAATACAGACCTTCTTATTCCACTCCGCCTGTTGCGTCAGATTCGTGGGTTAAAAAAGCTGCGCCTTCTGCCTCTCCTGTGTGGTGCAGTGTGGATTTGCGTGATGGTAATCAGGCTCTGATTACTCCTATGACTGCGGAGGAGAAGCTGGAATATCTCAAGCTTTTGATAAATATTGGTTTTAAGGAAATTGAGGTTGGTTTTCCTGCTGCTTCTAATGAAGAATTTAATTTTGTAAGCTCTCTTAGTGTCAAAAATCACAATTCACAGGTTGAAGGGCTACAAGATAATAATTCACAGGTTGAAGGGCTACAAGATAATAATTCACAAGTTGAAGGTCTAAGGGATAATAATTGCTCTAATAATTATTCTGAAGAATTGAATCAAAATAAGGTCAATTCTTTTGCTGCTGACATTTCTTTACCTGATGAGGTTTGGATACAGGTAATTTCTGATTGGCGACCTGCACATATTAATCGTACTTTTGAGGCTTTAAGTGGCTTTAAGAATATTATTTTTCATTTTTTTAGTACTGTATCGGATACTTTTCGCGTTAGTGTTCTTTCTAAGCCCCGGGAGGAAATTTTAAGTGACATCTGTGAGACTGCTGAGTATGTGAGGTCGGCTGCTCTTAAATTTTTAAGGGATAATCCTGAAACAAACATTAAGCTGGAATACTCTCCTGAGGGCTTTACTGATACTGACCCGGAGTTTGCTCTTAAGGTCATTAATTCGGTTCTTAACATTTTGCTCCCTGAGTTTGCGGGCAGACTGATAATCAATATTCCTTCAACGGTGGAAAATTCTCTGCCTCATGTTTTTGCATCTCAAATTGAATATATTTCAAAAAACATGATTTGCAGGGATAAGGTGACTCTTAGTGTTCATCCTCACAATGACAAGGGCTGTGCTGTTGCCGCTGCCGAATTGGCTCTTTTGGCCGGTGCAGACAGAATTGAGGGTACTCTTTTTGGAAATGGTGAGCGTACCGGTAATGTCGATATTTGTACTCTTGCTCTTAACCTGTTTTCGGATGGAATTAATCCTGTGCTGGATTTTTCAAATCTTCCATATGTGCGCAGTATTTATGAGAAGCTGACAGGTTTTACTGTTCCGATGAGATATCCTTATGCCGGTGATCTGGTTTTTACTGCGCTAACTGCCACTCATCAAAATGCAATTGCAAAGGCGATGACGGCTCGTGAGGAGCTTTTATCTGACAGCTACTGGAACGTTCCTTATCTTCCGATTGATCCGACGGACATCGGCAGAACCTATGAAAGTGATATTATTAAAATTAATTCTATTTCAGGCAAGGGTGGTGTCAGTTATATTCTTAAAACCAATTTCGGTTTTATTTTGCCTGAGAAAATGAAATCAGATGTGTCTGATAGTGTCAAAGAGGTTCTGGATGCCAGCCATCTGGAGCTTTCTGCTGACAGAGTTTATGAAATATTTGAGAATAAATATATTAAGGAGAACAGCATCTTTACGGTACCGGCCTGTCATTTCCGACAAATTGACGGAATTTATGCGGACGTTACAATTCATTATAATCATGAAAATTATACGATTACATCAGGTGGTAATGGTCGTTTGGATGCCACGAGTAATGCCATCAAGCAGTTTTTCGGTCTTGGCTATGAGCTTTCTGTCTATGAGGAGCATGCTCTTTCAAATGGTTCTTCTGCTTCAGCCGCTGCATATGTCGGTGTCTTAAACAATGACAGGCTTTACTGGGGCGTGGGGATTGATTCGGATATTATTAAGGCCTCTGTAAGTGCGCTGGCTGTTGCTGTCAATGCAATACTTAAGAGCACTGATAAGGTTGGTTCAATGACAAATCTTATGGTTTTAATTATGAATTACATTAAAAATAATTATGCGACCGTTACTCTCGATGATTTGGTCAACAGCTTCCATTTTACAAAGCCTTATCTTTCAAAATATATCAAGGAAAATACAGGTCGAACCTTTGGTGATATTGTCAGGGAGCTTCGAATGAAAAAAGCCTGTGACATGCTTGAAAATACAAAAATGACGGTGGAATTAATTGCCCAGAAATCGGGTTATCCGACGCCTGAACACTTTAACAGATTATTCAAGAAGATTTATGGGATGACACCTTTACAGTATAAAAATAAACATTCTATGTTGCAAAACACACACTAATATGCTAGTATCATATAGAAAAGTACCCATGACAGGGTGGAGGTGGGTGCTTACTTTCCTTAAGGATAATAAGCACAAATGATATAGCCCACCCAGTCTGACCACTGGGTGGGCGCCTCTTAAATAAGGGGCACAATAATCCTAGTAGGCATCCACATGGAGTGGGTGCTTTTCTTATCTGGGATTTTAACATTAATTACAAAAAAAATCAATATAAATGGTGAGATAAATGAAATTAATTGGATTTGATTTAGATGGTACGCTGCTTGATTGTGATAAAAGAGTTTCTGAATACACGAAGCAGGTGCTTCGTGAGGCTGCTGAGCTTGGCTGGCTGCTTGTTCCTGTTACAGGTCGACCAATTCTTGGTGTTTCAAGAGAGGTTCTGACTTTACCGGGTGCTAAGTATGCTGTTGCTTCTAATGGAGCTGTTTTATATCAGACTGAGGGTACGGGCTTTGGTAATTTTAAGGAGCTTAATACCTATAAGAATTTCCCTAAGAAGGGGGAGGTTTCTGATATTTGGAGCAATCGTATTCCGATTTCTATTGTTGCTGAGATTTTTGAGCGCATTAATGAGCTTCATGAGGATGAATTAATTTTTGAAATTTTCATTGATGGTGAGGGCTTTGTTTCAAGCAAAAATTTCAAGAAGCTTACTGATAAATTTGACGGTACATATCTTGGTCCGTACATTCATGCAAGCAGGCATCCTGTTGAGGATTTTTCAGCTCTTTTGAATAATTTAAAGGCTGAGAACTCCTGTGAGGTGGATGAAATTTCTTTGATTATGGATGATTTGGATTTAAGGGACAGAATCCGAAAAATTCTCGAGGAATATACTTCTCTGAATTATGTAATGGTTGGCAAGGCGGATTTGGAGGTTATAAATAATAATGCGGGCAAGTGGAATGCGCTTGAATACATTGCAAAAATTAATAATATTCCAAATGAGGACATAATTGCTTTTGGCGATGGCAATAATGATTTGTCCATGCTTGAAAATGCGGGTGTGGGCTTTGTAATGAAAAATTCTCCTTCTGTTCTTCTGATTCAGACGCTTTTTAGCGAGGCTGCAAATAAGGCTTCTGAGGATGGTCATTTACTTATTGCAAAAGAGCTTAGTCAAAAATGCGTAACCAGCGAGGATGGTTTAAAAAAGAGATGCATTACTGAATTTACAAATGAAGAGGATGGAGTTGCCAGGGAAATCCAAAAAATGATATTAAGCTAAAAAAGGATTTCCACCTTGTACATACAAGGTCGAAATCCTTTTTTGTAAGCGTTTAACAGCGTTTTTTCACTTTTTAACCTT
>CAZVBH010000011.1:0-41400 GCA_964625275.1 uncultured Lachnoclostridium sp. | reverse complement strand
ATCGGGGCTAATGTTTTAATTATTTTAGGACATTTTCAAAAACGCTTGACAGTACAAATTTTAATTTTTTTCATACTGTTATAAATTTTAATTTTTTCATACTATTAACCTTAAAACTGTTTTATGGCGCATAGGTAAGAGTGCAACCTCCTGCAATCACTTAAAACTCACCCTAAATTAGCAAACCATCCATTTGATAACGTAAGATTCATTTCAGATAAGGTTAAGTTGCCAGAGTATTCACATATTTTTACATTTTAGCTTCTACGCATGTAACTCTGCATTTTTTACGGTCACATCAATCTGCTGGAATGGGATTGTAAATCCGTTATTATCCATTGCATACTTGATTTCTTCCTGAAGCTCAAACTTTACATTCCAGTAATTTTCTGTTTTAACCCAAACTCTGACGCCCAGTTTAATACTGCTGTCTCCAAATTCTAAAACAACAATTTCTTTACTTGGTTCAGAAAGAACACCTTCTGTTCTATCTACAATTCCGGTAAGCATTGTCTTGACTGCCCTAATGTCGTCCTCATAGCTTATCGGAATTTCCAAATCCAATCTTCTGGTAGGTTCATGCGAAACATTTACAAGATTTGCATTTGAAAGAGTACCATTTGGTAAGATAACAATTTTGTTATCAAAGGTTTTAAGCTTTGTGTAGCAAATGTCAATACTGCTAACTGTGCCTTCAAGCCCGCTCACCGTAATATAATCTCCTACTACAAAAGGCTTCATTACAAGAATCAGTACTCCACCTGCAAAGTTCTGAAGACTGCCCTGGAGTGCAAGTCCTATTGCTAAACCACACGAGCCTATTATTGCAATAAAGGAGGCTGTTGGAATACCAAATATTCCCGCTATTATTACTATGAGAATAACATAAAGGATAATCTTAGTGAGTGAACATATGAAAGAAACTACTCCCTTTTCAAGATGTCCCTTTTCAGATACCCTTTTTATCATTTGTATTACTACTCCAATAAGCTTTTTGCCTATTATGAGTACCAATACTGCCTGAACGAGCACCCATAAAATTGGTGCAACTATGTTCCAAATTGATTCAAAGGTTGCAGCTGCGTCCGCAGATAGTAAAATCATGCTTTTTCTCCTTTACTCTTTTCCTAATTATCATTAAATTTATCCGTTTTTATTAAGCTTTAGATTCAATGAGCCATAACTGAAATCCAGCTACGGCTCATTATCTTTAATGCTTAAGTTAGTTTTTAATCAAGAATTACTGACTTATTTTTTAGTTGTCTTTTTTATCTTCACTTGCTTTGGCAGTATCCGACTTCTTGGCTTCTGACTTTTTAACTACTGCTTCAGCTGTTTCTACTACCTTTTTGACCGGTGTCTTCTTTGGCTCTGTCTTTGTATCTGACTTCTTTACTGCTGCTTCAGCCTTTTCAATTACCTTTTTGACCGGTGTCTTCTTTGGTTCTGTCTTTGAAGCAGTCTTTTTCACAATAGGCTCAGCCTTCTTTTCTGAAACTGTAGTATCTACTTTTGCTTTTGATGCCTTATCGGTAGCTTCTTTTGCAGGCTTTACAAGCTGTTTGCAGGTAAAAATTGCAATACCTAGTGGTGGTACATTTACTTCGATAGAATCAGCACGTCCATCAACCTTTACAGGCTTGCTTTGCTTAAGTCTGGTATTAACATTACCACTTCCACCATATTTAACATCATCCGAATTGAAGATTTCTTTATACTTTCCCGGGAATGGAACTCCAAGAGCAAGCTTTTCATAGACAACAGGGGTGAAGTTGCAAACTACGAAGAGTGATTCATCCGGATTTTCTGTCTTTCTTACAAAGCTTACCATTGAATGGTCTGCATCCAGACAGCTCATCCATTCGAAGCCTTCCGGATCCTGATCAAGCTTTGAAAGTGCAGGATAATTTTTATAAATAGCGAATAAATCCTTTGTATATTTATGAAGCGTAGCATGTGCCTTATCTTCTTTTAAAAGGAACCAGTCAAGGCTTCTTTCTTCACTCCATTCACGCTCTTGTCCAAAATCCTGTCCCATGAAAAGAAGCTTTTTGCCAGGATGACACATCATATAGCCATAAGCTGCTTTAAGATTTGCATACTTATCTTCTATAGCTCCCGGCATCTTATTAAGCATTGAGCCTTTTCCATGAACGACCTCATCGTGTGAAAGGACAAGTATAAAATTCTCACTATAGGCATACATCATACTGAAGGTCAACATTCCATGACAGCCTTTTCTAAAGATAGGATCCTGGCGCATATAGGTAAGATAATCATTCATCCAACCCATGTTCCATTTGAAATCAAAGCCCAGTCCGTCATCTTCTACATCTCCTGTAATCTTAGGCCATGCTGTGGACTCCTCTGCTATCATAAGAACACCCTTATTTCTCTTTTTCATAATTGAGTTAAGGTGCTTCATAAGCTCAATTGCCTGAAGATTTTCTCTTCCGCCATAGATATTTGCTACCCATTCGCCATCATTCTTTCCATAGTCAAGATAGAGCATTGAGGCAACAGCATCCATTCTGATTCCATCTGCGTGGAACTTTTCCACCCAATAAAGTGCATTAGCAATAAGGAAATTTGAAACCTGAGGTCTGCCATAATTGAAGATAAGTGTTCCCCAATGTGGATGTGAGCCCTGTCTAGGATCTTTATGTTCATAGAGGCAGGTTCCATCAAAATTTGAAAGTCCAAAGGTGTCTCTTGGAAAATGTGCAGGTACCCAGTCAAGAATGACTCCAATTCCTTTTTGGTGCATATAATCCATAAAATACATAAAGTCGGTTGGAGTTCCATAACGTGCTGTCGCTGCATAGTAGCCTGTTACCTGATAGCCCCAAGATGCATCAAGAGGATGCTCCATTACAGGCATAAGCTCTACATGAGTATAGCCCTGTTCAAGACAGTAATCAGCTAACATAACTGCAATTTCTCTGTAATTATAGAAGCTGCCATTTTCTTCCTCCGGCTTCTTCCAGGAGCCAAGATGAACTTCATAAATAAGCATTGGCTTTTCAACCGGATTGGTTTCTTCTCTAAGCTTCAGCCATTTATCATCTGTCCATTTGAAATTGTTGAGATTTGCAACCTTAGATGCCGTTCCCGGTCTAAGCTCTGCTGCTGATGCATAAGGATCTGCCTTGAGATATGTAAGTCCACCCTTTACTTTAATTTCATATTTATAAATTGTGCCCTCCGGCAATTCAGGAATAAACAATTCGAAAATACCTGAGTCTCCAAGTCTGCGCATTGGATGCTTTCTTCCATCCCAATTGTTGAAGTCTCCGACAACGCTAATTCTCATTGCGTTTGGTGCCCAAAGTGCAAAAAGTACACCATCTGTTCCGTTAATTGTCATTGGATGAGCACCTAATTTTTCGTAAATGGTATAATTAATGCCTGCAGAAAATTTCTTACATTCATCCTCTGTAATTACTGGTGCGAATGCATATGGATCCTTTACAGTCTCGCTTCCACCCTCGTAGTCAGCAGTTAAAGTATAAGGTCCAATTTCTTTAGAATCAATTAATGCAGCGAAATACCCCATCTCGTCTGCCTGATCCATTTCTACAATCTTGCCTTTACTTAAATTAATAGTGACCTTTTGTGCGTCAGGAAAAAATGCACCAACAATTGTTCCATCAGCTGTAGCATGTGGTCCCAATATCTGATGAGGGTTGTCATGCTCAGCATAGCAAACCGCCTCTATTTCAGGCCAGTTCATCATTTTATACAGTTTTTCATCCATAATTGTTCTCCTTCTCTATATAATCAGGGTTAGTCAAACCCCATATTATTTACCCTATTATTATACTAGCCGCCAGTTGTCTCTAAAAAGCTAATTTACTCATAGTACCATTGGTCTTTATATTTTTTCTCTGCATCCCCATCTGATAAATTATCTACATTCTTTTCAGCTGCAGCACCGAGATACTTAAGCTCTTCGTCATTTTCATCATCTTCAGCTGCTTTAGGCTCTATCCTTGCTTCAAACTTTGGCATATAAACCTTAAAAACCTTTTCGATAAGAAATGAGGCTATGAATACATAAAGTGCCGGAAGTATTATTATCAAAAGAGGTATACATAAATATGCTGCTGCAAGAAAAGCAGCCAGAAGTACTAATAAAGCAATGCTGTTTATTGGAAATCTAATTGTCATAATGTAAGCAAAAACAAATAGATTTTTAAGTGACATTTCAAATCTGGAAAGGATTGGGAAAAGATAGATTACCATTGCAAGAAAAATAACTGCAATAATTATCAAGAGCCAGAAGCCAATTTGCGCACTGCCTCCATTCTCTGAATTTACCCAAAGCATATAAATCCATACGCCACAGCCACAGAGTCCTACAAGGCAAAGCATCCATGCAGTAATTCCCTGAAACAGATTTTGTTTAAAAGAATGAAGAAAATTCTTCAATGCATAGCCTCTGCCCTTTCTTACAGTCTTTACAAGTGTATAATAAAGTGCTGTATAAGCAGGTCCGATTGTTACAATTGGAATACAGCAAATAATGAATAAAACATTGAGTATTACTATGTCTGAAAATTTATTTAAAAATCTCCAAAATGCTCTGTCCTGATCAAATAAACTCCCCATGAAAACTCCTTAAAGGTTAGATTTTTATAATTATACCATCAAATACACATTCTAACAATAAAAAATTGTGAAAATCTTCCAAAGTTTAAAGGTCTATTCCGTACTTTTTACTATATTTGCCGAGAAGGTCCTCATATTTTCTCTTGCTTGCAAGTGCCTGGTCTACTGCGAGAGCTGAATTAAGCTCCGATAAAATTCTTTTGTGGTCCCGGGCGAGACTCTGTATTTTATCTTCTTCGCTATATGGTGCTCCCAGCTTTTTTCTAAGATTCATATCAAATACACGCAGAGTATCATAGTAGCCTAAAAGCATTCTGTATCTGATGCTTTTATGAGTAAAGTCTAAGGTTCCATCAGTAAAGCCTCCAATATCTGCTGAAGGTCTTATTTCAATTATGTTATCTAGTCGACTCGCAAGATAAGGGTCGTACTCATTATCCCGTCCTACCATGACTATTATGAGGTTTTTACAATCACATTCTTCGATAAGTGGTCTTATTGGAACATTATCGGTAAGTCCGCCGTCAAACATCAGCCTTCCATCAATTCTGACAGGCTCATAAATAGCAGGTAACGAGCTGGATGCAACTACTGTCTCTATGATTTTATCTTTTCCGGATTTATTAAGCTCAAAGTACTCTGTTCTAAAATGTGACTTGTACTCTTTTACAAAAGGCTTTATATCCTCAGCCTTTTCAGGAAAGGCAAGCTTTTCATCAGACACTGAGGTATTGGCAAAAAAACGTACCTTGCTGAACTTCACATAATCATAGTCAATATCTTCTTCTAATATTTCACGAAGTTTTTTGCAGCTGCATATGCTTTTTTCACCCGATATCAAAAAATCACCAACCGTTACTTTTGACCAGATTTTTTCTGCATTATCATAATTACCGACCGTAAAAAGTAAACCATTCACCGCACCTATTGATGCTCCGGAAACTGCTACAATGTCTTTGTCCTTTTCAAGCTGCTTTAAAGCCTTCCATACCCCAATTTCGTAGGCTCCTTTACCTCCGCCTCCTGAAAAACATAATCCATATTCCATGTCTCTCCTCCTGTAAACCCATAATTTAAGCCTATACTAATAATCAAAGTATATTTCTATATTACCCCATAGACACTAAAAGAGAATACTACTAATACATTATACAAGTAAAGCCGTTACTCTGCTGTAATATTTCATTCAAATCAAAATATTCTACTACAGCATCCAATACAAACTAAAAACTAAAAATGCCACAATCGCAGCCGAAAAGCTAAGCTTTGGAAACTCTTCCTGCTTTTCCATCGAATCAGGATCTTTGGAAACTTTTTTCCAAACCAATACGGCCGCCCCGGCGCAGGTTCCAAGAAAAAGCAGCATTTCCGCATAAATGGTAATCTGAAGTATAGAAGCAATATTTTCTGATACCTTGCCCGCTGCCACCTGAGCCAGCCAAACTCTGTGAATTATAATATTAACCGCTGTAACGAGAACCAACAGCCAGTTTATAAGATTCATTTTTTCCTTCATTGCTTTTGGTTCTCCTTAGCGCCTGTCAAATCATCAATAGTGACACTTGAATTATGTGGAATAGGCTTCCACTCTACCTTTACAAAAAGTGCTACATATTTTGCATAGCGGTCGATTATATCGAATATTGGCCAGGTTATGCAATACCAAATTTTCTTTCTTAAGCTTATCGGACTTATGTTTTTTCTTTCAACTATAAATACGTAAATAGCTATAAAAATACTGTTTATGTAAAGTCCGATTCTGTAAATAATTCTAATGAGAATTACCAGACCAATACACATAAGCCAGGATTTAAAGCCTCCTGGAAGCTTTATAAAAAGGTCTCCCGTAAAAAAACGGATTGTACGTTCAAACAAATTGTTATGTGTAAAGAAATGAATGGTATCTCCGTTTAAATATACACTGAAGGAGTATAAAAACAGACTCCAGAAAAGGAACCGCACTCCTGAAAAAATTGCTCTTGGAACAAGCTGAGCAAATGTATCGAAGGCCATAAATCTATGTCTTATAGTTCTCCATAAATAGCGATACCAGGTATCATTTTCCTTATGCTTAGTATTCTTATCTACAAATATATTTTTAAACAATCCCCAACCGGATTCCTCAAAGGCCTGAAGATGTCCTTTTGCCCAACGAAGTCTCTGTCTTAATGCGACACGCAGGTTTACCGGCTGCTCATCGTAGAACATGGCTTCGTTGTTATAAGCAATTTCATATCCTTCAACTACACAATCTGCAGTCATTGCTCTATCCTCGGTAAGTGAGGTATACTTCCATCCGTCTTTTACAATTTCACTTGAGAATAAAAAGCCTGTTCCCTGTATATTTGTTGCCAGATGCAGTACTGAACGTGGTCTGTGACGAAAACGAATAGAGCGCATCCAATGTATTCCATATTGTGCTGCAATCCAGTTGTCGTTAAAGTTCTTTGTATTTCTGTAGGAGGTTATTATTTTATCTCCTGCATCAAAGGAATCATTCATTCTTGATACAAAATCCTTATTCAAAAGATTATCAGCATCGAAAATAAAATATCCCTCAAATGAGGTTATACCATAATCCTTTTCAATTTGCTCAAAAAGATATTTAAGTGCAAAGCCTTTAGTTCTTTCATCAGGATTATTATGTTCATAGCAAACAGCTCCTAACTCCCTGGCAACCTTAGCCGTATTATCCGTACAATTATCTGCCACAACAAATATTGTCAGGTATTCACTTGGATAATCCTGCTTTTTTATACTTTCAATAAGATTACCTATAACAGGCTCTTCATTTCTTCCCGGAATAAGTATAGCATACTTATGAAACTTTTTTGCCGGTGCATATTTTCTAGTTGCAAAAAAGCCAAGGATTCCGAAAGGCCATAAATGAATTGTCAATGCTGATAAAAATACGCCTATAGCTGCATATATCCATAGTGATGGCTCATATATTTTTCCAAAAAATTCTGCAAGCGCGCGCAATAAAGCTACTATCAAACAGTTTCGTCTCCTTTTGTTATCTTTATCTATTTATTAAGCATTTACTTAATGGCTTATCAGCAGTAATTATATGCCTACTGACGCTCAATACCAATACGCCCCTAAAATGACAGAAAACATTTCTGATAATTATTTCAGTCATTATAATAATCATTTTAAAAATCATTATTGATTCAACCGACTGAAGTAATCATATTTTAAGGTTAAATCATTTTTCTTAATAAGCTCATTGACATAGGTTGTCTTTAATTCCAGCTCCTCAGAGTCTATTTCACCATAAACAACCTCTCCATCAGCCACATATGCATTTCCGTCATACCAGGAATAATCTGAAAAGAAGGCTATTCCTTCATAGTCGTCTGCAAGTGCATCTGTCAGCAAATAATTGTCAGGGTTGTACTCAATTCCAAAAAGATTAAGTACTGTTGGCAAAATGTTCATCTGCATGGTTACAACATCCTTTTCTTCCGGCTCGAGGTCTGCACTCCAGATAAAGAATGGTGTGTTATTGATTAGATTTGTCTCTGTATCCTTGTATTTTGCAAGAACGCTCTTATCATTGATTGTATAGAGATAGTGATCAGCATAGCATACAAGTACAGTATTGTCATAAAGTGAATTATCCTTAAGTGCCTGAAGCAGAAGTCCTACCATATAATCTGTCTCAGCCACCTCAAGTCTGACAACCTCTTCCTCAGATAAATTATCCGGAACATTGCCCTCTCCGTAATAGTTTTCAGCAACGAGCTTTCCTATACCCTTTTCAGCTGTAAAAGGCGTATGAGAGGTATAAGTTATTATATAGTCTACGAACTGGTTTTCCTGATTAAACAGCTTCTCATAGAAGGTTTCATTTAAAATCAGTTCTCTATCAAGCTCATAGGCTTCAGTATCATTATAATCATCAGTATCATCTAAAAGGCTGTTAAAGCTGTCATAGCCCCAATTAAGGTAATTAATTCGTCTTGAATAAAACTCACCTGTATTCATATGAAAGGCATTCACTGTATAGCCCTGTGCCTTAAACATGTTTGCTAACGAATATGAAAAAGTACTGTTGTTAAGCGTATATACATTCTGAGTATATGAAATCGGTGTGGTAAATCCTGTATTTACTGCAAATTCAGAATTAAACGTTGAACCGCCACCTGAATAAATTGAATAATGGTTGGTAAAATTAATCGACTCCTGCATAAGCTGATAAAGATTAGGAGTATCCTCCTCATTTAGCAGCCAGTTGTCCATTCCCTCCAATTGAAGGAATATGACATTTTTGCCTTCAAATATACCTGTATAAGCATTTTTGTCTGCAAGAGTATCCTTTGCAGTTCCATCTTCACTTACTTCATATTTTTCATCAAGAAATTCTTCGTCTTCAGCACTTATTTTCTCTGCCGGCTTTAAATACTCTATATAATAATTTCTTAAGGTATATTCATAAAGTCCGGATATTCTCATGCTTTTATTGGCATCACTGAAATTTTCATAAACGTTTCCTGCATTTTTAAAGCTGTTCCATGTTAGTTCGCCATTTGAACGTCCCAATACAGCAACAGCAAGGACATGTAGAAGCATGAACAGTACAATTGCTACAAAGCTTTTTCTTAGATTACTCCTGTTTCTTTTAGTTTTTTTATCAAAAACGCACAGCCTTCTTTCTGCACAAATGCCGACTATAACAGTCAGCACCAGTGCTACAAGAATAAGAAGTCCTATGAACAGAGGAATATTTTTAATTGTATCTCCAATATACGAGCTTCCCTCTGAGGCAAGCTGTATCAGATTAAAGCTAAAATATATATTCGTAAGATTGTAATATATACAATTAGTGAGGAACATTACGAAAAACACAGCAAGGCTGCCATAATATACGATTCGTCCCCAAATGCCCTTTAGGCTGCCTGCCAATCCGACAAAAAGAAGTGTCCAGGAGAGAGTAAATAAATTGGGAGCCGGATAATATACCGGATAAAAATCTATTTTATTTCCCAAGAGTCTTACACTAATATCCATAAACCAAAATGGCAAAGCCAAAATCAGATATCTTTGTATGTAAGCCTTAATCAGCTTATCATACATATTGTATAAGAATCCCTTTAAGCATTTCTTTTTGTCCATGTTACAACTCCATTAAAGGTTAATTAATATAAGGCTTCATAAGTGAATCAAAGTCAAAGGTTCTAAAGTAATCAGAAGGTGTTTCTGCACGACGAATCATTTTAACTGTACCATCCTCTTTAAGAAGAAGCTCAGCTGATTTTAATTTGCCATTGTAGTTATAACCCATTGCAAAGCCATGTGCCCCTGCATCATGAATATAAATATAATCTCCAATATCAATCTTTGGAAGCATACGGTCTACCGCAAATTTATCATTATTTTCACAAAGTGAGCCTACTACATCATACTTGTGATCACATGGCTCATTTTCCTTACCAAGTACGGTGATATGATGATATGCACCATACATTGCAGGTCTCATGAGATTTACTGCACAGGCATCAACGCCAATATATTCTTTATAAATATGCTTTTCGTGAATAGCCTTTACAACGAGTGCGCCGTAAGGTCCCATCATGAATCTTCCGAGCTCGGTAAAAATGGCAACGTCTCCCATTCCGGCAGGAACGAGTACTTCTTCATATACCTTTCTTACACCTTCGCCAACAGCCTTAATGTCTACCTTTTTATCTTCAGGTCTGTAAGGAATACCTATACCACCGGAAAGATTGATAAATTTAATATGAGCGCCTGTCTTTTCCTTTAATTCAACAGCAAGTGTAAAAAGAGTTCTTGCGAGGGTTGGATAATAATCTACAGCTGTAGTATTACTTACAAGGAAAGAATGAATACCAAAGTTCTTTACACCAAGAGACATAAGCTTTTTATAGCCTTCAATCATCTGTTCCTTTGTATTGCCATACTTAGCATCTCCGGGATTATCCATGATACCATTCTTAAGTTCATAAACTCCACCCGGATTGTAACGCATACATACTGTTTCAGGAACACCACATTCGTCATTCAGGAAATCAATGTGAGTTATGTCATCGAGATTGATATATGCTCCCATTTCCTTTGCTTTTGTAAATTCGCCTGCAGGAGTTTCATTAGAAGAAAACATTATGTCTCCTTCGCCAAGTCCTACTGCTTCTGAAAGTAAAAGTTCAGTTTTTGAAGAACAGTCTGCACCACAGCCCTCCTCCTTAAGAATCTGCATAAGGTATGGGTTTGGTGTTGCCTTTACGGCAAAAAATTCTTTAAAGCCCTTATTCCAGCTAAATGCTTCCTTGAGCTCTCTGGCATTTTTTCTAATGCCTGCTTCATCATAAATATGAAATGGTGTCGGATAATCCTTTACAATTTTATCTACCATTTCCTTAGTAAGAAAGGTTTCCTTCATACTAAACTTCCTCCTTCGTTAATTAAGCGGTGCTTTTGTTCCCAAAAGTCCGCGTTTTCTTGTCTTAATTTTTTTGAGATTTAATGTCTTGCCTGAGGCAGGAACTGATTCCAATTTTCCATCATGCATAACGGCAAGCTGTACATGCTCACCTTCTCCAACTGTGATTCCCTTTACACCCTTGCCATTTTTCTTTTGCTCAGGTATTTCATTAAGCATGAAGGTAATAACAAGCTTTCTATTTGTAAGCAGTGTAAGCTTTAACTTGTCTGAAAGTGCTTCACTTCCTGTAAGAGGTATTATGCTTGCAACCTTATCACCGTCAGCAAGCTTAGTTGCCGCTACCATAAGTCTTCTGGTATCAAATTCTATTCCTGATACCCTCTTTACGAGACCTCCCTCTGTAATAAACAGAAGCTGCAAATCAAACATTTCTTCATAATTTACAACGTAAATTGGAGTTTCTCTGTCCATCTTTGTAAGGACCTGCATCAGAGTTCCTTTTTCCTTTAAACGACATCTTGGAATCTGCGATACCTTAAGCTGGTACATGTTACCTTCTGCTGTAAATATGCAAAGTCTGTCATTGCTCTTAGCCTGCACAACTGTTGTATATTCTGCAAGAGCTTCCTCTCCCGCTTTTTGATAAATCGCAGGGTCAACTGCCTTTGTATAACCAAAGCGGTCCGCAAGAATATATAAATCCTCAATACGTTCTTCAACCACATAGCTTGCGGCCTCAGATACCATTATTGTAGTTCTTCTCTTAATTGCAAATTTTTCTTTAAATTCAAGCAGCTGAGTCTTGATAACCTTATAAAGCTCTTTTCTGCTTCCAAGAATCTTCTCATATTTTTTAATGTCCTTAAGAAGCTGTTCTTCTTCTTCATGAAGCTTTAAAATTTCAAGTCCGATTAATTTAGAGAGCTGCATTGTAAGGATTGCATCTGCCTGCTTTTCTGTAAAGTCAAAGGTTGAAGCAAGTGCCTTAGCGGTTTCAGTCTTGAACTTAATGTCATCAATTTTTCCGGTAATCAGGCAATCCTTAGCCTGCTTTACTGAGCTTGAGCCTCTTAGCACCTCAATAATGACATCTATAACATCAACTGCCCTTACCAAGCCTTGAACAATTTCAAGTCTTTTATTTGCCTTGTCCAAAAGGTATTGATACTCTTTAGTATAGAGTTCAACCTGGAAATCAACAAATTCCTTAATCAGCCCCTTGAGACCGAACTGATAGGGCTGATTGTCCTTTACAGCCAGGAAACATGCTCCATAGGTATCTTCAAGTGCTGATTTTTTGAAAAGTCCGTTAAGAAGATTTGCTGCATCTCTATCCTTCTTAACCTCAACCACTATTCTTATTCCTTCTTTGCTGGACTCATCCCTAACATCATAAATTTCCTCAAAAACCTTATCCTTCATAAGATTTACAAGGTCACTTACCAGCTTGGTTTTGTTTCCTGCAACAGTATATGGAATTTCTGTTATAACTATATTTTTACGTCCTGCATCTCCATTTTCGATTTCAGTACGAGCTCGAACTCTGATTTTTCCTTCGCCTGTCTCATAAATAGCCTTAAGCTCATCTGCATTTGTTATTATACCTCCGGTTGGAAAATCCGGTCCCGGAATATGAACCATAAGCTCTTCGGTAGTAATGTCAGGATTGTCCATGTAGGCAATTACACCATTAATAACCTCTGTTGGGTTATGTGGCGGCATGTTTGTTGCCATACCGACTGCGATACCTGTTGTACCATTTATTAAAAGATTAGGAAGCATTGCAGGGAGAACCCTTGGCTCCTTTTCACTTTCATCGAAGTTTGGATCAAATTCTACAAGTCCCTGGTCAAGATGCTCAAGCAGTGTCATGGCACCATCACTTAGTCTGGCCTCAGTATATCTCATTGCGGCTGCGCCATCACCATCGATTGAGCCAAAATTTCCATGACCATCTACGAGTGGAATTGCAAGACTGTAATCCTCAGTCATATGAACTAACGCATCATAAATTGATGAATCTCCATGAGGATGATATTTACCCATTGTATCGCCGACAATACGTGCACATTTTCTGTGTGGTTTGTCCGGCTGGAGTCCAAGCTCTATCATTGCATAAAGGACTCGACGCTGTACCGGCTTAAGTCCATCCCTAACATCCGGCAAAGCTCTTGAAACAATTACGCTCATCGCATAATCTCGGTAGGAGGATCTCATTTCCTCCACGAAATCGCGCTGAATTATTGATTCTTCTTCATTTATTTGTGGCATACCTTAAAACTCCTCTAAATGTCAAGATTAGCATACTGTGCTTCTTCCATAATAAATTCACGTCTTGGTGGCACTGCACTTCCCATCAGAAGTCCTGTAATCTCGTCTGCCTCTACCACATCTGTTATTTCAACACGTGCAAGCACTCTCTGCTCCGGATCAAGGGTTGTCTCCCAAAGCTGTTCAGCATCCATTTCTCCAAGTCCCTTGTATCTCTGCAGACCATATATTTTTCCCTTGCCTTCTATTTCACGACGAAGTCTTTCAAGTTCAAAATCATCAAGTAAATATTTGCTTTCTCTTACCTTGCCCTGCTTCTTTTTCTTTGTTGCAGTATCAGCTTTCTTCTTAGACTTTGAAGCTGCAAGAGCTGCCTCTTCGGCATCATGCTTTGCCTTCATGCTCATCTCATAAGGTACTTCATAGTCAATCTTGTATAGAGGTGGAAGTCCTCTGTATACCTTGCCCTGAAGAATGAGCTCAGGCATAAATCTGTAGAAAAATGTCAAAAGCAATGTACTTATGTGAGCACCATCGACATCGGCATCGGTAAGTATGATTATTTTATCATAGCGAAGCTTATTTATGTCGAAGTCGTCACCGATTCCGCAGCCAAAGGCCGAAATCATCGTCTTTATTTCATTATTCGAAAGCACCTTTTCAAGAGTTGCTTTTTCTACATTAAGAATTTTACCGCGAAGTGGAAGCACTGCCTGTGTACGTCTGTTACGCGCAGTTTTGACTGTACCACCCGCAGAATCACCCTCGACAATATAAACCTCACATTCTGAGGCTTTTTTAGAAGAACAGGCTGCAAGCTTTGATTTTGTATCAACATCATTGAGTGATTTCAAAACAGCATTGATTGCCTTGTCTCCGGCCTTTCTTGCCTTATAGGATTTAAGAGAATTTTCAAGAATTTTCTTAAGTATTTCTACATTCCTGTCAAAATAAAGCACGACCTCTCTTGCAAATACTTCATCAACAGCGACCTTTGCATCTGTATTTCCAAGCTTTGTCTTTGTCTGTCCTTCAAACTGAGGATCAGGATGCTTTATGGATATAATGGCAGTAAGACCGCTTCTTATATCTTTTCCATCAAAATTGTCATCCTTATCCTTAAGCATGCCCAGCTCTCTGGCATACTGATTCATCACTCTGGTAAGGGCGGTCTTGAAGCCGGTCACCAGGGTGCCACCATCAACGACATTAATTCGATTACAATAGGAATTTATCTGTTCTGACATCTGGGTTGTATACTGAAATGCAACCTCGACCTCAATGTCCCCACTTGTGCCCTCTATATATACAGGCTCAGGATGTAACGGAGTCAGCTCTCTGTTAAGATATGAAACATAGCTTTTAATTCCGTCTTCTTCGCAATAAGTCTTTTTAGTACCTGTTTTTTTATTTTCAAATTCAAGTATAAGTCCTTTATTAAGATATGCAATCTCTTTAAGTCTTTTACAAATAGTATCTTCTTTAAATTCAACTGTTTCAAAAATCGTGGCATCAGGATAAAACGTAACCTTTGTTCCGGTATCATTTTTTGCACACTTTCCGACAGAGGGAAGATTTCCATCCTTGTCAAGTGCAAGAACCGGTACTCCGCCGTCCTTATACTCATCCTTGTAAATAAGTCCTCCACGACGAATTTCAATGAACATTTTGGACGAAAGTGCATTTACTACTGAAGCACCTACGCCATGAAGTCCACCGGATACCTTATAAACAGTATTTCCAAATTTACCACCTGCATGAAGAATGGTATAAACAACTCTTTCAGTCGGAATTTTTTTCGTAGGATGCTTATCAACAGGCACACCACGTCCATGATCCTGAATTGTAATTCCACCATCTGCAAGCATGGTTATTTCTATTTTATTACAGAAGCCTGCCAGATGCTCATCAATTCCATTATCTATTATTTCCCAAATAAGATGATGAAGACCTCTGGTTCCGGTACTTCCAATATACATTCCCGGACGCTTTCGGACTGCCTCTAAGCCCTCCAGCACTACAATCTGACTTCCATCATATTCTGCCATTTATTCACCAAGCCTTTCCGTAGCCTAAATTCTAGGCACATGTTACACTATACGCTTTTAATAAAAATCAACCTTAATAGGTTCAACAGCCAACTGATAGTAAATTTAACACTAATCAATATTATTCAGACTGTTTGTATTATCAGTAAGCCTTCCTTTTTCTACATTTGGCACTATAAAGCTTTTTAAACAATAGTCCCAAAGCTCGAGAGAGCCCTCTGCAGTTCTCTGATTACGCTTTAAGACCTGTGAAACATCTATTCCATGTTCTTCCCAGGCTTTGCCATCTGTAGCTGCATTAAGCATCAAGGGCTGAATATTATCCATTGCCCTTGCAAATCTGGCCTCCGGCGTAGATCTTTCCTCAAATTCACGCCAAAGTCCATAAAGCCTGTCACCTAACTCCTTCGGAAGTATTCCATAAATGCGTTTAGCAGCTTTTTCTTCCTTTTCTGCCTGAGTACTCTGCGCTACCGCATCGTAGGCATAGGCATCTCCCGCATCAATTTCTACTACATCATGAAGAAGAATCATGGTGACTGCCTTTAAAACGTCAATTTTTTCGGTTGCATAATTACTGAGAAGTATGGCCATCACTGCCATATGCCACGCATGCTCAGCATCATTTTCTTTTCTTATACCATCATGAAGATAGGTCTGACGTCCTATAAACTTCTCCTTATCCAGTTCCAAAAAGAATTCAAAAAGCTGCTTTAAGCGTTCTTCATCCATATTATTTAACCTCAGCACAATCTTTAATCATAAATCAATCACAAAAAATATTTTCATATTTAGGATTAGATGATTAAGTTTATTCAAACATGCTTTTATTCAAATATATTTTCAAACATTATATTCATATCAACTTCATTATCAATGCCGGCCACAGTACCTGAGCTGGAATACTGCCATAATGCAAATTTGTATGGTAGGATAGGTTCATCACCATAATATGCATACCAAAAGTCATAATCAGATAGCTCATCCATGTCTATTCCAAGAAGGAACCATCTCGTATTTGCATAAATAACAGGTGTATAGCCTGCTTCAGTTACCTCTTCACAAAAAGCCTTTGCAAGCTCAGTACGTTCTTCTCTGGAAATTGCATTTCCTCTTGCTTCTTCAACATCGTCATAGCACTCAGTATCAAATACTATTATGCCATCATTTATGCCTAAATTCTGGAGCTTATCAATTACGGTATCTGCCTCCTCAACAGCTTCATCAGTAGTAACGGCCTGAGTAAATATATAGCTTCCGACTGAAAGTCCTGCATCAGCTGCTCCCTTAAGATTGGCATCAGCATAATCATCAAGAACTATCTTTCCTTCTGAATAGCCTCTGTAAGCAACACGTACAAAAGCGAAGTCTGCACCTGAATCAGCTACTGCTTTCCAGTCTACATCCTCCTGATATTTTGAAACATCAACGCCAAAATATGAGATTACATTTGAATCAGAATCAGTAAGAGAACGGATTCCTGATGCATCCTCTGTAATCTGACTATAGTCAACATCACTCAGCTCAATGTTTGAATAATAAGGTAAGGCATACTTACCCTGGTTTTTGCCTGAAATAATTATCCTTTCAGTAAGAGGTTCTGTACGTGGTGTAATGATTCCATCACTGTCATAATCCTCATAGCTAAATGGAACATAAGCCGCAAAGGTCTGTTTAGACATATTGAAGCCTGAAGCCGTAAATGCAATAGTTCCACTATACTCTCCAAGATATTCCTGGTCACCTACGGTTACGTAAGATGTAAAGTTAAGCGCATCGCCATCAATGCTGTAGCTAAAGGAATCACCGAAGCTAAGACTTGAGGTTCCTTTATTATTTACACTAATATAGGCTGTATCATTAACTGCATAAGTATAAGTTATGTCGCTATTTGTAACCTGGAGATATTTATTATCATCATCTGCACAAACTGCATTAAAATAATAACGGAAGGTAGTTGAAAGATTAATGGAGCCACAAGAAACCATGGACGAAATATTGTAAAGACTAAGTGTAGCCGGCATTGTGCCACCTTCATCATAGGTTACATATAAAAGTCCATTACTGCTTCCATCAACCTTTACGAATTCCGGAATAAGCTTAGACGGATTAGTAATGTCATAGCTGTCATTTAAAACAAGGACCTTACCATCACTGTAAATAAAGGATTTTGCTATGCTGTCAGAAAGTGCTTCATCCGGGAATTCATTTTGGAAGCAAAGCTTTACATCCGTATCATCAACTGTGGCTGAAAGCACAAGATATTCATAACCATTAAATTTTCCAACTGAGGCTGAAAAATAATCATCAGAAAATCCGGAAACCACACTCGGCAAATCATCAGTTATTTTATAAGTAGTATTTACTGCTACTGTATCATTTGAAAAAAATGCCTCTTCAGAGCCCTTTTCTTTAGTGGCCACAGCTACTATAAAGCCAACTGCAGCAATTAACAGTAAAACAAAAATGACATTTAAAATTCGCAATGCCTTTATTTTTCTGTCAGACTTTTTTACATAAGTATAAAATCTGTTTCTTTCAGTTTCATATTTTGACTTAATTGCAGACAATTCAGCATCGTCCAAAGACCTTTCTCTGCGAACTCGTCCACTTCTTTTATCTATAGGCTTGGAATCTTCAGCCTTAGGGGCAGAATTAGTCTTAGTTGCAGACGCATCCTCTTCATCAGGATAATCGTCTTCCTCAGAATATTCCTTATTTTTAATTTCTTTTATTCTTTTTCTATTTTTTTCCTCTGACGAAGACATTGCTGCCTCAAATTCGTCTGATTCATCGAATTTACTTTTTCTCACTTTTTTCTCCAGTCCAAGCATAGGCTTAAAGCCCGGAACAATATGCTTACATCAGCATATCACCCCGGGCATGTTTATCTAGTATACAATTTTCTTAAAGTTCTTCTTGCCACGCTTTACAAGGATTCCATTTTTAATAGCGTCTTTGGTATAAGTCTTTTTTATGTCTGTAACCTTTTCACCATCAACTGTTACGCCACCCTGTTCAACATTTCTTCTTGCCTCTGAACGTGTTGGTGCAAGTCCTGACTTTGCAAGTATTGTAAGAATATCAATGCTTCCGTCTATAAAGCTTTCTTCATCAAGCTTAAACTCAGGTGCTGCTTCAACTGAGCCTGCTGAGAACAATGCACGTGCTGCCTCCTGAGCCTTTACGGCCTCTTCTTCTCCATGAACAAGCTTTGTAAGCTCAAAGCCAAGAATTTCCTTTGCTTTATTAAGCTGACTTCCTTCCCAGTTTTCCATAGTCTTGATTTCTTCAAGTGGAAGGAAGGTAAGCATCTTCAGACACTTAATAACATCGGCATCGGCAACGTTTCTCCAATACTGATAAAATTCAAAAGGTGAGGTCTTTTCCGGATCAAGCCAAACTGCACCCTTTTCTGTTTTACCCATCTTCTTTCCTTCTGAATTAAGAAGAAGTGTGATGGTCATTGCACTTGCATCCTTGCCGAGCTTACGTCTGATGAGCTCTGTACCACCGAGCATGTTGCTCCACTGGTCATCGCCACCAAATTCAAGATTACAGCCATAATCCTGGAACAATCTGTAGAAGTCATAGCTCTGCATAATCATATAGTTAAATTCAAGGAAAGTAAGTCCTCTTTCCATTCTCTGCTTATAACATTCTGCAGTAAGCATTCTATTTACTGAGAAATGAGGTCCAACCTCTCTCAATACTTCAAGATAATTAAGGTCTAAAAGCCAGTCAGCATTATTGACAAGTAAAGCCTTTCCTTCTGAGAAATCAATGAACTTTGCCATCTGCTTTTTAAAACATTCTACATTATGCGCAATAGTCTCCTTTGTCATCATCTTTCTCATATCTGTCTTACCTGATGGATCACCAATCATGGCTGTACCACCACCAATAAGTGCTATTGGCTTGTTTCCTGCCATCTGAAGTCTTTTCATAAGGCAAAGGGCCATAAAATGGCCTACATGCAGACTGTCTGCAGTTGGATCAAAGCCAATATAAAAGGTTGCTTTTCCTGTATTAATAAGCTCACTGACAAGCTTTTCATCAGTTACCTGGGCTATAAGCCCTCTTTCCTGTAATTCTTCATAAAGTGTCATAAAACCCTCCTCTAAAGGCACACGCCCCGTAGAAATAAAGTGATTTCGGCTTTGGTATTATCATATGAGCAGCCAAAAAACACCAATCAAAGGTAATAATGCCATAAACTCAATTCTTTGTCAATGTTTAAAAGCAATAAAACGGCAGAGGTTTAAAAGCAATAATGCACTCTTTTTTACTATATGAAATAATCTTCCTGTTTTCCACTGTGTATCTGCTAACGAATACCATAAATATTTTTCTTCTTCAGTGCCGATTAATTCTTTAATCTTATTTGAAGTGGTCTTAAAATTATGAGCAAGTAGCGAAGCGGATTGCGAATATCCGCTTTGATATGTTTCAATTGTAGAATTATAAGCTTTATCATAATCTAAATAACAATCTAATTGTTCAAGATAAAAGCCTTTAACATCTAAACTTACATCATTTCCATATAAGATGTAACTCCAAAGTCCCATTTGTACCCCTTATTCTGGATCAGGGTAGATTCCATAAGAAATTTCATATGATAATAGCCATCTTCAATTAATGGAATTACGATTTCAACATTTACCGATATAGCAGATAGAAATTAGGTTTGAGAATCTAAATTAATCTTGAAATTTTGGCTCTATATTAAATTTTTTACAAATATATATTGCTAAATAATATATTAAAATCATAGGTGCTGAATTAATGCTACAAATATCACATATACTGAGTTCTTTATGCGTATTTTCATAATATAGTAATACCAAAAAAATTATTATTTCTAAAAGATTAAATAGCTTCAGCCAACGATATCGACTTAAAATTGCAATTAATATTAGTATTAGTCCAAGTGCAAATACTATATTTTCAATAATTATTCTCATCATCAACCTCCTCAATTTTAATTATAACATTTCCCGTCCAAAAATGACCAGCATTGTAATATGTAATTCGAACATTTTGACCATTACTTTTTATAGCAGGATCCCGATCATCTCTTGTGTTATATCCTATAAGGGTTGAATTACTATACTCAAAGCTCTGATCGTCAACCTTAAAACTCTCAAATCCACCATTAACAATATCATTGTTTAAATCGCTAACAGTTCCTTCTACTACATTTAACTCATTATTGCCAATCGCCTTTTTAATATCAAAATAATCAATAAACTGATATCCAATTGATAGATATATCAATGATAAAAATATAAAAACGGAAGCACACAACTGTCTTTTGTTATACGGAATAAAAAACATAGCTTGCACCAAAAAAAAAGCTGCAAATATCGCTTCTATAAGACCATCAACAATCCCTAGCAGATATTCAGTAAAAAACTCGTGGGCCGTAATGCCTGTAAATTCATATAAAACCATAATATATTCTCCTATGCTAATAATCAACTAACAATAAAGTGTAAATTATTGTGAGTTGAGTCATCTTTACATAAATAATTTATAAAACTAATGCTTCAGACAAAGCAAGTAGTATAACTTAGTAGCTCATCAAAGCAATACTAAAATAGCCACGAATACTTTTTAATAACACAAACCTTTTTATTTACCTCATCATTAAATCCATTAAATTTAAATTCATACAAATAAAAATAGAATGTTTTAGAAAGACTTATAGTAAATGTACCCGATGTCTGAAACCCAAATCCTGCTGAAGCAATATAGTGTTTTTTTTCTTTACTAAAAGCATAAGAAAATGTGTACTTAGAGAATGAAATTGTTCTAACCTTGAATCCCCCTTTATAATCATTAGGCAATTTTGTATGTTTACCAAATACTGCAAATACTGATACCGAAAATGCTTTGCTTATAGGTGTGCAAAATTCTTTTAAAGAATTCCAAAACCCTGACAATCCATAATTCTTCAAATTTTTAATAAAATCAAGTAAGTCTTGAAGCTTATCTGTACCCGCTGTCACACCTGCATATGCAAACAAATATGCTGAATTGCTTAAATTCCATATTAACTCAGCTCCACCAATGAATGAACCTGTTTGCATCTGTACTTGAATTCCTACTCCCATTAGTGACATATCTCCGTATATATCACTATTTAAAACCGGTTCATTATTACAGTATTCAAACAGATTTTGATTTATCGTTTGAAGGTAAATCGTACTATCCGCATTCAAAAACCTTCTGGTTATCGAATCATAATACCTGCTGTTAAGGTAGTAAAAGCCTGTTTCATTATCGTAGTAATAGCCTCTGTATCTGAACGGATTTATTTCGGCAAGCTCTTCATCTCCGGTGATTCCGGTGACGTTTCCCCATGCATCATAGGTGTAGGAGGATACTGCCGCTCCGGTTAAATCAAGGATGTCTGTTATGTCACCCTGGAGATTTGTTTTATACAGATAAGTTGTTCCGTTATAGATAAAACCGATGTGGTTTTCTTCTCCGTCATACAGATATTCGATTACATCATCGCCTGTCTGCTCGAAGAGTACCGTATAGCCGTTTACACGATAGGTTGTGGTTACTCCGTTTACGGTTTTTGAGGTTCTGACTCCTGCCTGGTCATACTCATAGCTTATTTCGGTTTTGCTTCCGTCATTTTCTGTCTTTGTTACGGTCGCCAGACTTCTGCCGTACTTCCAGGTAAAGCTGTAGCCGTCCCTATAGCTTAATGGATTGCCTATTTCGTCATAGGTTATTTCTTCTCCGTTAAAGGCTGTTAAAAGATCCTTCCACTCGGAATCACCATAGGTATAACTGTCTGTTTTTTCAGCATTTAAGGATGAAAGTGAAGCTGTTTCCTTTGTTGTATAGGCATAGGTAATTGCACTTACAAGGTTTCCACCTTCATCGTAATTATACAGATATGTCTTACCGCTTACAATGTCATTTTCTCGTATTAATTCACCGAGCAGGTCATACTCATAGGAGCTTATGGTGACTCCGTTTTTCTCGATGCTTTCAATGTCGCCGTCTGTATTATAATTATAGGTATAAGTATCTCCGTCACCATAGGTAATGCCTGCCAAAAGATTTTCATCGGCATTATCGGTAAGCTCTTTTCTGTAAACCTCTGTTCCGTTTACCTTTATTACGGTTGTATAGGTTTCATTTGTACTGTCAGCTGTGTAGACTGATTCAAGATCTGTTCCGAACTCTGTTGTGCTGATGCTTATTCCTGTTTCTGAATCACTTACGGCCTCGGTTGTATAAATTCTGTCTGTTCCGTTATAGTGGTAAGTGGTTATTACAGTTGAAACGGTCTTTGTTGATTCAGAATTAGTTGAATCGCCGGAAGCTGTAGATGTTGATTCTGAACCGGTAGTATCATCTGTAATTGTAGTGGCAGATTCAGTTTCATTACCGGTTTCGGCATCTGCATTACTGTCTTTAGCAGTTTCAGATGAGTACTCGTAACTTATCTTAAAGCCGTCATCTGAGGAAATGGATGAGACGTTTCCGTCTTCTGTATAGGTATAGGTATACTCTATGCCATTTACATAATCCTTTTCGCCTGCCAGGTTTCCGTCTTCATCATAGCTCATTTCATAGAGCAGCCGGTCATTAAGATATACCTTTGTTATGTTCTCGTATAAGGAGTCATATTCATAGCGGTAGGCTGCTCCGTTGCCATAGGTGGAGCCGGTTATTATGTCTGTGGTTCCTGCTTCTGTTTCATCAGAAGCTTCCTCTAAGGTCTCCGATGAGCCTTCTTCTAAGTTTTCTGAATCGACTTCCGAACTGTCTGATTTAGCTGTTTCTACTGTCGTATATGTGTTTGTCTTTATGTTTCTTCCTTCCACATATACGCCGACAGGATTGCCGGATTCATCATAGGTAAAGCTGTAACCGAAGCTGTTGTGTGTCAGATAGGTTATGTTTCCGTCACCGTCATAGGTATAGGTGTTTACATACCATTTTCCGTCAGCATAGGTCATTGCGGCTGTCTGTCTGCTGTCTCCGTCATATCTGCTTATGCTTAAGCTTCCGTCTGAATAAGTTGTCTTTCTTACTTCTCCGCTGTAAAGATTAAGCTGAGTAGTTGTTTTGTTTCCATACCTGTCTGTTTCTGTGTGGGTAACCTCATAAGGGCTTACATAAGTATCTTCTGAATAAATTTCAGTTCCTTTTGCAAGTGCCGTTCTTAGTGCCTTTGTGTCTGTTTTTAAAGGCTCTGAATCTTTTCCGTCTGCTATTCCGTCAAGGTCGGTATCAGATTCATGAGGATTGGTTCCTTTTTGCATTTCCTCATAATCACTCAGTCCGTCTCCGTCACTGTCTGCATCAGCTGTATAGGCTGATGGATCACTTCCAAGTATATAGACTTCATATTTATCGTCAAAGCCGTCTCCGTCACTGTCTGTGCTGTAAGGATCTGAGTTTAAATCCCAGAGCTCATAGCCGTCTTCAAGGCTGTCCTCATCCGTATCTAAAGATGACAGGCTGAGGCTTATTACGGTAATTGTATCAGGGTCTGAGACTTCCAAATCTTCGGTATCGGATGTATCTTCCTGTTCGTCAGTATCTGTTGATTCTTCCTCTACCTCCTCTTCATACATTTCTGCGGTAACTATGTCACTTAACACCTTTGTTCCGTCACTATAATTAGCCAGTACCCTGTAGCTTATCAGTGTATCAAGAAGTTCGGGGGTATCAGTTATTATTGCAGTTACGTTTCCGTCTTCATCCGTACTGAGTATTTCGGAGGCTTTGCTCTCTTTTATTTCAGTAAAGCCTTCATCATCAGTCATTCTGTAAAGTATGACTGATTCCAGATTTTCCACATCACTTATTTCAGCAGCTACGCTTCCTTCATCATCCTTTGCATAAATGCTTAGGCTTAATTCTCCGGTATACGTGGCATTATTAAATCTGTAAATCCTTACCTTTTGTATTTCTGAATAATTGCCTTCTTTGGTTTTTACTGCAAAATAGAAATCATATATTCCATCCGGCACTCCGTTTAGGGAGGCGATGTTACTCTTATACTCTGTGTAGGTATTGCCGTCTTCATCAGTATAGGTTCCGTCTGCCTGTGTAAGTGTGGTATTATTAACAAGCTCACTTACTGATGCCGGTCCGTCTTCTCCTGCCTTTACATATTTATAAACAGCAGGTGATTGAAGTCCTGTTCCTGTTGTTCCATCCTTTACGTAGTATTTTACACAATGTGTGCTTTTTTCATATCCGGCTTTAATTATAATCGGCTTTGTGGTACTGTAGGTGTAGGTCTTTGATATGGTTTTGGTATTGCCTGCCTTATCAGTTGCCTTTATGTAAATGGTATTGGTGCCTTCGTTCATCTGGCCTGATGAGATTTTTACGCTGCCTGTGGATGCAGTTCCACATGCGGTGAAGCTTCCGTTATTTACCTTTACATAAATCTGTTTAAGTGTTGTATCGGATGCCTTCCATGTGACCGTAGGAGTATCACTGCTGCCACTCGTTGCTGAAAGTGTGGCTGAAAGAGTTGGTGCAGCTGCATCATAATAAAGGGTTTTGGTTATGTAAGAGCTTACATTTCCGGCCTTATCCTCTGCCTGAAATTTAATCGTATAGACTCCGTCACCAGAAAGCTTTGATATGGGTATCTGATAAGTTCCTGATGATGCGGTACCTATCTGATACGTGGTGCCCGATATGGTTACGGTTATTCTCTTCAGATGTGAATCTGATGCCGTCCACTTAATTGTGGGAGTAGTTTTTACATAAGATGATGAGCTTCCGAAGCTTCCTGATGTAACACTTATTGAGCTGAGTTTTGGTACGGTTTTATCAACTATAAAGGATATTCCTTTTCCTACACCATATCCGCCAAATGGATCTGCCCCTCTTATATAAAGTGCATAGTCTCCCTCCGGCAGACTGCTGATGTCAATTTCTGCACTTCCACTTGCCCTGCCGCTGCAAAGATATGTGTAATTAACAACCACATCACCTGAGGTACCTGTTGTAAAGTCATATTTGGTTATTTTATACTGAACGGATGAAAGAAATGTTGCAGTTATTCCCGTCCAGGATGCATTCAGATTTTCTCCTTTTTTCAGATGTCTTTTTTCAAGTGTTACTGTTTCGGGCTGCGTTGGTTTATCGGTATACACAACAGTCAGCTTTGGTGTGTTTGAGGCTGCTCTTGTGCCATAAAACACTGCCCTGTTTCCTGCTGTTGATTCATCCTCTGCACGAAGCATGATTCCGTAATCGGCTGTGCCTTTTGCAACCGTTCTTGCATAAGTGGTAAGGGAAAGACCGAGTTTCGTTCCGGAAACGCCTTTTGTGGTTACAGTTCCTGAGGGTGTAGTACTGTAATTAGGACGCGTATTCCATGTTACACTGCTTTTTGTATAAGACTGTGCGGTACGACATCCATAAATCACCATGTCTGCGGTACTGGATGAGGTTTCGGTCAGTGTCAGGGTTGCTGATGCAACAGATTTTCCTTTAATCTTATCTGAAAGACCGCTAAAGGTCATATATGTTCTGATTATTCCGCTTGATGATTTTCCTGCAAGCATCTGGGTTACTCCGCCGGAATAAAAGTTTGTGTCTGCATATTTTCCGGCATAAACGTAAACATCATCAGTCCCTGAAGATGTGTTCCAGGTATACATCGGATCTATTGTTACGGGATAGGCTGCCTGGTTCAGATAATCTTTGGAAACATTTACTGTAAGCAGATATGTATTTTCATTTTCGGAGATTTTTTCGATATCATAGTAAAGTTCTTCACTGTAATTATCATCGGCATCAGTCATGTAAGGTGCACAGATATATCCCTGTACATTTCCGTCTTCTGATACAAATGCGATTGAGCCGTTTTCCTGAATTTCCGGTGTAAGTCCATAAGATGCGGATAAAGAAAAAGCCCAGGAATTATTATCCGGCCTTTGGTTAAGGATTATATTTTCTTTTAAGCCGTCTGTAAGAGGCGTATATTCATAAGTTAATTTATTTTCTTCATCAGTATAAAGTGCAGAGGTCATAGCTTCTGATTCATTACCGTAAAGGTCGGTAACGGTTGAGACCTCTGATGATATATTTAAAAATGCTGAATTATCAGCTGTAGTTTCACAGGATTCTTCTGAAGTTAAGCTGTCTGAAGAACCGGTTATTAAACTTTCTGATGTTCGTTTTTCAGTTATTAAGTTTTCAGTTATTAAGTTTTCAGCTAAATCTACATCAGCAGCTTCGTCTAAGTTGGTTTCTGTATCAGTGTCAGCTGTTTTCGTAAATTCAGCTGCAATGCTGTTTTTAACGGTTTCATTTTCAATTAATTCTTCATAATTATTCTCGGTTACCGGGGAAATAAGGATGCTTAATTCACCATTTTCAAGTATTATTGGGGATTCTTCCACATTTTCAGGCAGATATAAACCTGTCTCACCATTTACATTTCCCAAAGCGTAATCGGAAAGATTAAAGTCAGTTTCATCATTAAGCTCTGAGGCATCGGAAAGTGTTGTATCATAATCCTGTAATTCGCCGGATTCATCAGCATATCTTACATCTTCAGAATAAAATTCGGTCATTTTTAAGCCGTCTTCAAGCTCATAGGTGGTTGAATCAGTTGTTTTTTCAGTTATTAAATTTTCCAGATTTTGGGATTCAAAAAGACTTTGAAGTTCTTCTTCAGAAAGGGTTGAATAATCTATAGCCACGTCTGTATCAGTAGAATCTGATACTGTACCGGCAGCATCTCCTGATGCATCATTGTCAGAATCAGTAACATCGGATGATTCATCTTCTAAAAGGAAATCATCATTACCGTTACGAACATTTGCATTGCGGGCATCACTGTCAGCAGAAGTAACAGCCTCATCAGCAGAAGCCTTAGTTACAATGTTCGTCCAGTCAACTGTGCTAAACATCATCATAAATGACATGGTAAAAGCAACAGTACGCATTACTTTATTCTTCATAAAGTTTCTCCTTTAAAATAAATTTTCAATTAATGTAGCCGATACTTTACGCTACCTTAATTGGATGAATCTTAAAGGTAAATCTAAAAATGACAGTGTAACTTAGGGGTGCATTTATTGAATTGTTAGGTTTACTATAACCAGTTGGAGCATATCATTCTTTTAATTGGCTGTCAAGCAAAACATATCCTTTATTATTGTTTCAAAGCAAAAAAACGGCAGAGGAATAAACCTCTGCCGCTCATGATTCACAATTAATAAGAATACTTTAGTATTTAGAAATTACCAATCATAATCCTCTAAATAATCTAAAACATCTGAATAATCAGATACTGACATATATCCTGACACTGTCCAGCTAGGAGTAGAGTCTAAATCATTGTCATCAATGGCATCTTTAACATCATCAATTACATCATCAAAGTCGCCATCAAATTTTTTATCGTTGTTTGCGCTCTTTACATCACTGAAAACAGCACTAAAATCAGGACCTCCAAAAAGATACCAATCACCCTTGTACTTGTAGATATACATATAGTCATCATTCTTGTCAAGAGTTTCTCCGCCTACAGAAACTGACCACTTAACTTCAGCAATGTAAGCTTTTTTAATCTTGCTTGCATCAAACTTGCCATAATCTTCGAAATCTTCCATATTGTCCTGGAAGTCTTCAAGATCTGAAACACCTAAAGCCTTAGAATAGCTCTTAAGTTTATCAAGCTTATCTACGTTCTCAATTTTCTTGATTTCGTACTCAAACTTAAGCTTGCCTTCATCCTTAAGTCCCTTATAGAGAATATCAAAGCAATCATCAGTAGCACTATAAAATTCCTTAAGAGTCATATCATAGCCATCATCAATCAGCTCTTCTGCAACATCCTTTGAATATGTAGCTAAGACAAGCTTCTTTGTATTACCATTCTTTAATGCCTTATAATAGTCCTTAACTGCTCCCTTTGCGCTACCGCCACTGCATGCAATTAAAATAATGAGTGCGATTACAACAATAACACCGGTTGCAATCAAAAATGGAAGCTTCTCCTTAAGCCCCTTTCCTCCTGTTGTGCCTTCGGCACCTTCAGTGCTTTCAGCCTGTGCTGCACCTGTTACATCCTCAGCAGCTGCCTCTGGCTGTACTGTAGCTGCACCACATGATGGGCAAAAAGCTTCACCATCGGCAATTTCAGAACCACAATTTTTACAGAACATTCCCTTTACCATCTGTGTAAAATAACCACAGATTCTCCTTTCCTCATATACATTGTCTTAATTCCTTCATAGTTTGAACACAAATTTTTCAAACTTAGCTAGAGTGTACAACATCTTAACAATTATTTCAAGCATTATTGCCTAAATTTGCAACATTTTTTGACCAAAACCAATAAGCCTCTTTACTAATTTACTAAAGCTTCATTATCAGACAAATCTTCTTTTTCCAAGGTTACCAAAAGCTTTCTGTCAGGCTTTTCTATTTTTATTACTCTGGTGGCATGACGTGTAATTGCCGCTTCAAGGTAATTTCTTACCTCACGAGCATTTGCAAAATTTTCATCAGTCTCATTTGTCTTTCTTTCAAAATATTCAAGCGCCGTTCTCCTTGCTTCTTCAGACAGCTCATACTGACGACTCGCACACATGCTTTCCATTATCTGAACAAGTTCTTCTTTGGTATAGTTTTCAAAATATAAAAATTTGTTAAAACGAGATTTCAAGCCCGGATTTGATGACAAAAACTCCTCCATTGGCTTCTGATAACCTGCAACAATTACCACAAGATCATCTCTGTGATCCTCCATAGCCTTTAAAAGGGTATCCACTGCTTCCTGTCCGAAATCATTTTCTCCCTTAGCTACGGTAAGTGAGTAGGCTTCATCTATAAAAAGTATTCCTCCCATAGCTTCTTCAATAACCTCTGCTGTTTTAGTTGCAGTCTGGCCTACATAACCACTTACAAGCCCTGATCTGTCAACCTCAACATAGTTATCACTTCTAAGAACTCCAAGTCCCTGGTAAATTTTTGAAAGAAGCCTTGCAACCGTTGTCTTTCCGGTTCCGGGATTTCCAAGAAATACCATATGCTTTGAAACATCTGCCCCCTTAAGTCCCATATTCTCACGCATTTTCTGTACCTTGATGAGATTTACAAGACTTTCCACCTCTTTTTTTACACTATTCAGACCAACATAGCTGTTAAGTTCACTTAGCAGCTCATCAACGTTAATCTCTTTTTCAGGTGCTTTAGTGGCTTCATTCTTTCCGGCAGCTGCCTGTCTTAGGTTGTCCATATTGATTTTTCTGCCATTTTCATCATCTACAGGATTAAATTTTTTGCGTGTTCCAAAATAAAAAACTCCATACTCCTTTAAAAACAGCTCCAGCATTCTGGTATAATCCGTAAGCCTTCTGGTCTCCCTGTCATGATTGTCAGAATGAGCTGCAATTATGCGCTGTCCCAAAAGCTTGTAAACATCATAAAGAAGCTGGGCGTTCTGATAACCATTTCTATCATTAGGTATCTTTCTTCCTGCATCAGCCAGAACAAAATACTTAAAAGCAACCGGCAGAGTAGTCGTATAATTATCAGAAAATCTGATTGAATCTACAGCTCTTTTCAGCTGTTCTTTTGTATAATTATTAAGCTTGAGTGCCTTTTGAATTATAGCATATTCCTCATCACTGACATTACCGTCAGCCAACGAGATATAGGCTGTGAATTGTAAAAGCTCCGTATGCATTATTTCCTTAAGAGGAGTCGAAAACGCAGTTACACTTCCAACATTTAAATTCGTAATTGCATCGCATGCCTCATCACACATATCGAGCATTTCATAAAGATTTTTATTCATAAGTGCTTTCTCCTGCTGATATATAATTATCTAAACAGCCTTACTCCTGAAATAAAGGCACCCCTGCTCAGAAGAGATGGAGCTTTTCAGCTAAGGCTAAAAAAACTTGAATAATTAAGAAAGCGGCGGGAGTCATTTAATAAATTCCCGCCGCCAAATTTTTGTAATCTACTTAAAATCAATTTACAGACAGATTTACTGCAATACTCTTACCTTAAGTACGCCTTCAATGTCTTCAAAAGCTGTCTTAATATCTTCATCAACCTTTGTTGATACATCAAGTACAGAATAAGCATAATCGCCACGACTCTTATTTGTCATTGTCTCAATATTGATATTGAGGCTTGCAATAACAGTTGTGAACTGACTAAGCATATTTGGAATATTTTTATGAAGAATACAGATTCTTGCCGGCATTCTTCTGGCACCTGCATCAAGAGCAGGATAATTTACCGAATTAATTATATTACCATTTTCAATATATTCCTTAAGCTCCTTAGCAGCCATAACTGCACAATTGTCCTCTGATTCCTTTGTTGATGCGCCAAGGTGAGGAGTCGCAACTGTGTTTGTCATGCGTACTGTGTTAGGATTGACGAAGTCTGTCATATACTTCTTAACCTTGCCACTGTTAAGGGCTGCAGCTATTGCTTCTTCATCAACAAGAAGATCACGAGCATAATTAAGAATTACAACTCCATCCTTCATCATTGCAATTGTCTCTGCATTAATCATCTTCTTTGTATCCTCAAGAAGAGGCACATGAACTGTGATATAATCACAATTTTTAAAGATTTCTTCTCTGGTCTTTACAAGATTAACCTTGTGGCTGAGCTTCCAGGCATTTTCAACACTGATAAACGGATCACATCCATAAACCTCCATGCCAAGAGCTGTTGCTGCATTTGCTACAAGTACACCGATTGCTCCAAGTCCGATTACACCGAGCTTCTTACCCATAACCTCACAGCCTGCAAACTGCTTTTTACTCTTTTCTACTGTCTTTGCAAGGTTCTCATCATCTTTATTATCAAGTCCCCACTTTACACCGCCAACGATGTCTCGTGAACCAAGGAGAATTCCTGCAATTACAAGCTCCTTAACCGCATTGGCATTGGCACCCGGAGTGTTAAATACTACGATACCCTTTTCTGCACATGCATCAAGAGGAATATTATTTACGCCTGCTCCGGCTCTTGCCACTGCAAGAAGACTTTCAGGGAGCTCAAGCTCATGCATTGAAGCACTTCTTACAAGTGCGATTTCTGCTTCATTAAAATTTTCTACTTTTTCATAACCATCGCCGAGTGCTTCAAGTCCTACAGCGGCAACGGGATTAAGACAATTATATTTTACCATTTCTATACTTCCTTACAATTATTTAAGATTCTCAGCCTCAAACTTAGCCATAAATTCAACGAGCTTCTGAACGCCTTCAATTGGCATTGCATTATAGATGCTTGCTCTCATTCCACCTACTGTTCTGTGTCCCTTAAGATTTACAAAGCCTGCTTCAGTAGCTTCTTTGATGAACTTAGCATCAAGCTCTGCATCGTCAGTAACGAAAGGTACATTCATAAGTGAACGAGAAGACGGTTCAACAGTTCCTCTGAATAACTTAGAAGAATCAAGGAAATCATAAAGAATCTTTGCTTTCTTTTCATTTCTTTCCTTCATTGCCTCAAGGCCGCCCTGCTTCTTTAACCACTTGAATACCTTGCCGCAAATATAAATACCATAGCATGGTGGTGTGTTGTACATTGAGCCATTGTCTGCCTGTGTCTTAAGCTTAAGCATTGTAGGACATCCAGGAAGAACATCATCTGTAATAAGATCTTCACGTACAATAGCAATAACTACGCCGGCTGGTCCGATATTTTTCTGAACGCCACCGTACATAATACCATACTTAGTGATATCAACCGGCTCGCTTAAGAAGCATGAAGAAACGTCTGCAACGAGTGTCTTTCCTTTTGTGTTTGGAAGTGTCTTAAATTTAGTTCCGTAAATAGTATTATTTTCGCAAATGTATACATAATCTACATCGTCATCAATCGGTAAATCTGAGCAATCAGGTATGTATGAAAAGGTCTTATCCTCTGAAGAAGCGACCTTAATTGCCTCACCATACTTTTGTGCTTCCTGATAGGCCTTCTTAGCCCACTGACCTGTAACGATATAAGCTGCTTTCTTATTTTTCATAAGGTTTAAAGGTACCTGTGCAAAAAAGGTTGATGCACCACCCTGTAAGAATAAAACCTTATAGTTGTCAGGAATGCCGACGAGCTCACGAAGATCTGCTTCTGCTTCATCAATAATTGTCTGATATGTCTTTGATCTATGGCTCATTTCCATAACTGACATACCTGATCCTCTGTAATCGAGCATCTCATCTGCTGCTTCCTTTAATACTTCTTCCGGTAATACGCCCGGACCTGCTGAAAAGTTGTAAACTCTTCCCATTGTCTGTTACCTCCTAGACTATATCATTGGCCGGAATTTCACCGGTCCCTTAACGGCTTTCGCATGGAGTGTAGACTCTATCGCAAACCATACGCCGTAAATATGAGGTTTTAACAATCCCATAATCCTTTCTAGTATAGAACTATTCATTTTCGATGTCAACTGTTATCAAGGTAAAAAAATGACATTTTTTCAAACATTTTTTTAGCTAGTGAGTACAGTTAATTGTAATAGTATATACATAAATAGACATATTAATGACAGAAACGTGCGCCGCCAGGCGCACCAAGAAAAGGCTGTGTAATAACTCCACAGCCTTTTAATTAATGTTGAACTATTATTAATTAGCACTATAAGTAAATGTAATTTCGATGCTTGACATTTTAGAGAAAGCATCTGCACCTGCATCAACCATAACTGTTGTTCCGCCATCCGGCCACTGTGATGAAGGTACCCATTCATTATAGATATTTATTCTCGTAGTGATATCATCATCAGAGGTGGTATAGCCTGCTTCAAATTCTACAGACTCACCATCAACCTTGATATCTGTAACTTCAATGCTATAGCCCGGGAAATTAATTTCACCGTTTGAAATACCAACTGCCATAAAGGCAATGCCCCTTGCGCCACCTGCTTCTGAGAAATCAAGTCCTACGGTATAGGTTCCTTCGCCCTCAATAAGAACATCAGTTGCTTTAACTCCTGATGATATATTTTCAGGTGTATAATCATCACCTACTGAAGCAGTTATATTGTAATCCTTGGAATTGTACATAATCCATGCAACAGATGCCGATTCATCAGTAGTTACAAGATTTTCATTAACTTTATCCTGAGCCGCTTCAAGTCTTGCCTGAATATTAGCCTCTGCAGTAGCCGCCTTGGTTGTCTCATCATCAGTTACTGCTTTGCGATTTGTGAATACTGAAGCAACTTCGTCATCAGTCCAGGTAAGTTCAGAACGTTTAAACAAATTAGAGCAATCCCAAAGCATTGGAACCATATTGTAATAATCACAAAGGTCAAGGAGGTTCTCATAGAACAATGCTGTATCAGACTTAAAGCTGCCCTTTTGAGCAAGTACTGCATACTCACCAATGATTACTCCGTAGCCTTCATCTACAAATTGTGAAATGCTTGCAAAGAGACTATTCATCTCTTCAAGGTTTGTTACACTTCCCCAGCTGTCAAGTCCTGCTTCACCACAGAAGGACCATGGGGTATAGTAATGAACTGAAAGAAGAAGCTTATTTTCAGCTGTATCTGTAGGCATTGAAAATTTTGAATCACAGGTTGATTCAATGTCTGTATTGATTCCCGGAATAAGGAGGAATCTTTCAGCATTATTGCCGCCTGTTGCACGAACTGTATCTACGAAGGTCTGATTAATTTCACATGCCTTTGCATAGTACTCTGATTCAGAAAGAGTTCCGGACTGCTTTGTACCATCAGGAAGTGACACTTCATCATTCAAACGACTTCCGAGCTCTTCGTTACCACCTTCAAAAATTACATAGTCGCCATAGGCTGCATATCTTTCAGCTATCTGAGTCCACATTGAAACATACATTTTCATTGCATTTTCTCTGACTGTCTCATCATCAAAACCAAAATAAGCCCACCAGCCTCTGTCCCAGTGGTCATTTATAACTACATACATATCTGCCTGAAGAGCATAATTAATAATCTCTTCAACTCTGTCAAGATAGTAATCGGCAATTACAAAATACTCTTCCTGAGCCACATCCTCAGTTCCTTCTTCCTCGTACTCTGTACCATAAAGAAGTCCCTTCTGATAATCAGGCATGGCATTAGTCCAGCCTACAGGAATTCTGATGGAGTCAAAGCCTCCATTTTTCATTTCTGTAATCATTTCCTGAGTTGTTGTTGGCTGGCCCCAGGCTGTTTCTCCACCTGTTGCTTCTAAGGTATTACCTAAATTAATTCCATTTCCCATCAATACACTGAGCTCTAAAGCTGTCATATCTGTTCTCACCTCTCCACTAAGAGCAGTAGAACCATCTGTACCACTACTCACATCATTCTCTCCGTCATTGCCTGTAGTTGTTCCGTCATCTGTAGTTGCTGTAGTTGGCGCTACCGTAGGTGTTGAAGTTGTTTCCGAGCTTCCGGAGCCTCCACATCCACTTAAAAGACCTACTCCCATCGTAAGTGCAAGAGTCAATGCCAATAAACGCTTTTTCATATAGCCTCCATATTTTTGTCAATTCGCCATCCGGTAAGCGAAAGACATTTTTATAAATTTTAAAAATAGCTTACAAACAGCTTTACTGTCTGCTTTTTAATCAATGCCAATTCATGGCTCTTAATTATAGCTTGAGTTTATAATTAAGTAAAAAGTCCCAAAGACTTCTCTTAAGGCTTATAGTATCATAAATAGCCAAAAAAGTTAATCCCAAAGTTTAATATTTTAGTAATTTTTGAACTTAATTGAAAAATATAGCCTGTCTATTGTAATTTTTGGAAATCAGCCTTAATAAGAATAATCAAAATATGAACCTTTTTATGATTTAGGAATAATATAAGTTAAGAGATTTAAGGATATTTCATGTATTATTCAAAGAACTATGCTCCACAATACAGTGGCAGCTATCATAATTACAGTATGAATAACAGAGCTAATACTAATCGTGCATACAGAGTCACCTCTTCGCCTTATCCTCAGGCTTCACAGGTTATTCCTGCCTCTTCCATCGAAAGCCTTTCTCTTGCTATGGGATATGTTCCATGGCAAACCTGGGGTGAGCTTTATGATACCCATGAAGCCTTGCATAATGGGACTGTATTCAAAGAACTTAATCTTAAATTTTGTGGTTAGAGAAATTTTAAAGCTTAATTTAACCTTATCGAAGTGGCTTTAAGGTTATGAGCAAGTAGCAAAGCGGATTGCGAATATCCGCTTTGATCCAATCCTTTGTCATGTATTAGAGAGCTAGCCTACTTTCCTAATATGAAAGTCCACCAGCTAAAAGGTGGTGGACTTTTATGCCACAATAAACAGCTGTACTATGACCTGTGGGTCATAGAGAACCTTTAAAGCCATGATTTAAGCTTTAAGCTTCATACTGCATATATTTCATAACTCTTTTTAATTTATTAAGAATCGGCTTTGCTCCCAGGAATAAAAATATAATGGTAGCCGCTGCCTGAACTGCATCCATTGGAAAGCCGGTGGTATAAGAAGCAATCAGCATACCTTTAGTTATCTCCCCTTGATACATGATTACCGATGCTGGATTCATAATGAGGCCATAAATCAAAAAGCAGGCAAGTGCCCCAAAAACGCACATTGCTACTTTACTTTGACGAAAAAGCTTATTTTTTCCTATAAGGCCCGCAAAAAAGCCTACCAATCCCATTGCAAGCATCTGCCAGGGTGTCCAAGGTCCCTGCATAAAAAGCATATTTGAGATAAGCATGGATAATGCTCCCGTTACAAAGCCATCAAAAGGTCCTAAAGCAATTCCCGTAATGATGACCAGGGCTATGCATGGCTTGAAATTAGGTGTCATGTAGAAGGCTGCCCTGCCAATAACAGTAAGGGCACACATGCATGCAGTAAGTACCATTTCCATGAGCTTTGGCTTTTTTCTTTCATAAGTAGCAAAAACCGGAAGCAGCATTTCAAGTATTATAAGTAACGAAATAAAATAATATTTTCTGTTGTTTAATTTAGTTACCCCAAACCAGATTGTACAAGGTATCAATATTATAATTGAGATAAGCATTATAATATTGAAGGTTTTGTTGTTATTCAACTTTGTTTCGTTTTTATTACTGATATCAGGATAGCTATTTTCCACCTTCAGTTCATCTTTATTACAGGCATCAGGATAGCTATTTTCCACCTTCTGTTCATCTTTATTACAGGCATCAGGATAGCTATTTTCCACCTTCTGTTCATCTTTATTACAGGCATCAGGATAGCTATTTTCCACCTTCAGTTCATCTTTATTACAGGCATCAGGATAGCCATTTTTATCAGCCTTGCATGACCTCACTTCACCTTTATCAAGGTTATTCAGGTCTTTGGAACTGCAATTATTTAGTCCTTTTAAAGCTTCAATAAGCTCATAATCATAAAGAACTCCTGAGACAAATCCCTTAGCAAGCCTTACAGTATCTGTTGTATAAAAAGAATTGCCGGAGAAGAATTCACGCACATCTAAGGTAACCGGTATCTCTCCGTCAAAAATCAATGAGCATTTATCAGCCGTCTGTGCTACATATTCTAAATCATGGCTTACAATAATAATTGTCTTGCCTTCTTTTTTTAAGTTTAAAAGTATCTTTGTAAACTGTTCCTTATATACTCCATCCATTCCTTTTGTAGGTTCGTCAAGCAGGAGAATATCAGCCTTAGTCATAAGCACTCTTGCAAGTGCAGCCCTTTGCAATTCACCGCCTGACACATCAAGTGGATTACGTTTCAATAAATTTTCTATGTTACAGGCGTTTATTATTTTGTTTATTTCCTCATCAGTACATCTGTGTCCATACATTTTGTTAAAGGCTAAAAGGTCATCTCCTATAGAGTCCTTAAAAAACATTAACTCAGGTTCCTGATTCATTAGAGCAGTCTGTCCCATTAAACTTACTTTACCTGTAAATTCTTTCTTTATACCTGAAAGCACAGCAAGCAATGTGGACTTTCCAGAGCCATTAGCACCAACAATCGCATGAATTGTTCCTTTTTTAACAACAAGGTCCAGATGATGAAGAATATATTTTTCTTTTTCATAGGCAAAGCTCAAATTTTTAATTTCCAAGGCATTGCTTAACCCGTCATTGCTTTTAGAAGTTTGATCAAGAGTTTCAAATTGAGAAGCATCTAAAATTTCATTTCTCTTCGAGTAAGACTTTGATTTTCCTTTAAAATCCTCGCAAGCAGGATTTACTGCTTTATTGTTCAAATAGTCTGCAATCCAAGAGCGACAGGAATTTATGCTAAGTGGTAAAATATCATTACTTGTAGTACCGACATTGTTTTTATTGCTGGCATAATCCTTATGACCGGAATTACCTTTATTGCAGATATTAGCTTGATTGCAGGTATTAGCTTTATTGCAGATATTTGCTTTATTGCTGACATTACCTTCCTCACTAATATTTCTGCTTTTACTGATAATGCTGTTATTATATTCATCGGTGGATGTTACTCCTAAATATACCTTCACGCAAGAGGGCATGTTTTTACAAATTGGATTATTTAATTCATAAAGCCTTCTTACTGCTTTCTGAGGGCTTTCATTCAAAAGCAGACTTCCATTTTCCATAACTGCAAGTTTATCGGCAATCGGCAAAATTTCACCGATTCTATGTTCTGAAATTATTATGGTAGTACCCATCTCATCATGGATTTTTTTCAACATTCTAATAAATTCATCAGCTGCAATAGGATCAAGACGGCTGGTCGGCTCATCAAGAAGTAAAATTTCAGGATTCATTACCATTACCGAAGCAAGGCTGACAAGCTGCTTCATTCCACCGGACAGCTCATTTATTTTTTTATGATAAATTGCTGAAAGTCCAAAATAGGATGCCATTTCAGCAGTTCTTAGTCTTATCTCCGATTGAGCATAGCCCATGTTTTCCAGTCCAAAAGCAAGCTCATGCCAAACCTTGTCCGTAACCAGACCGGCATCCACATTCTGATCAATATATCCTATAAGTGGGCAATTTGTGGCAGTTTCAAAGCTGATTCTACCCTCTAATTTCCCAAGTGGTCTGGATTCTTCCTTAAGGCAACGGATCAGGGTAGTCTTTCCACTTCCGGAGCTTCCTGCCAAAAGCACAAGTTCACCACGTCTGACTTCAAGATTAACAGCTTTTAAGGCATAATCACTGCAGTCATCATAGCTAAAGCTTAAATTTTCTGTTTTAATACCTGACATTTTTTCTCCGTTCCTTAAAAGATTAATCTTTAATGTTTGTAATTGCTGCTTCTCTATCAAAAATCAGTGGTAAAATCCCCAGTATAACTAAAAATATGTAAGTAATAATTGCCTGCATTGTAAAAAGCTCTCCATAGAAAACCGGATAATACCAAAACTTCAAATAGCCACCGACTGAAAACACTACGCACACAACAAAACAAATAATTGTGGCAATGAGCATTAAAGCATCTGCCGGCAGCCATCTGTAACAGGAATAATTAGTCCTGACTGCTTTGCCATACTCTCTGTTTTTCATGCTTTTTGCTTTTTTTATGGAATGTTCAAGAGCCCAGGAAATAAGTGCTGAAAGCACATAAAGTCCCCGCTTAATTTTTTCAAGTCTTCCAACTCTTTTTTGACTACCTGATTCTTGGCAATAATTAGTTATTTCAGTATCAAGGCACTCTTTCACTTTTCTATTTTTTTGAAAATTACCCGTTCTTCCGCCTTCAAGTGCCACCGCTGTATTGCTGATTTCAGAAGCCTTTTGGGTAAATTCAGGAATAAAACGAAGACTCATGCAAAGCACAAGGGAAAGATTTGGTGAAAGCTTTCCAAAGAGATAAAGAATTTTGTCTGAATCCATTGATTCATTAAAGCATCCAAACCAGGCCATTATTGTAATCACAAGCACGCCGGCAGCCAGTCCATAGATAATCGCCTCAAGTGTCAAGGCATTGCCATTTGGAAAATGGCCTAAAATTGTCCTTCCTCTGTGATTAAATAAGGGATTGATTATCATTGTCAACACAGCAAGTGGTATCGACCATTTAATGTTCTTAAGCAGACCTTTTGTTCCCTTAATCACATCTAATGACACAAGTGAAAATATGCAGGAAATACCTCTGCAAATAGGACTTTCCGTAAACATCGTAAAGCCAATTATGGCCATATAAAAAGTAAAAAGTGCCACAGGATGTCTGTCATTAAAGTTACCTTTTCTAAATTTAATGCTTTTCATGAGGTTCTACAAATCACCTCCAAGGTCACAGGTATATCGCCACTCGACAATATCTCCATTTTCAAGCACATATTCCGAGGAAGCATAAGATGGAAATGTACCATTTACTGAATACATCCAACCTGAAAGCTCACCACAATCAAATTCATAAAGGTCAGCAATGCCTTCGATATAAGTGCTGTGATAAGCAGGTGTATACGAATATTCCAAATTTATTCCATTGCTTTTGCATACTGATTTTAGCAAGTCAAAAGCTGTATCTCCCTCTGTAAATTTCACCTCAGTTTTTTTTAAGATATATCCGTCTGACGGAAGAATATTTAAAAGTGCAGGACTTAACCAATCTGTATGGTTAAACACAGTTTTACATTCAATTGTAAAATAGCATTTAAGATTATTACTCTTAGGTGTCGGTGTTGGGCTTGCTGAATTTACTGCTTTTGTAGGTGTAATACCTGACGTTCCCACTGACTTTGTAGGTGTAATACCTGACGTTCCCACTGACTTTGTGGGTGTTAATCCACCAAAATCAGATGGCTTTGTTGGGCTTAAGCTCGAATTGTCTAAAGACTTGGTCGGAGTCAAAGCTGATTTTGTTGGTGTAAGCCCTGAATTTTCTACAGTATTTGTAGGAGTCAAGCAATAATCATCAGACGAAGCTTCTGTAGCATTCAGTTCTGATGAAGAAGTATTCTCCTTCACTTCTGAGGCAGTTCCAGGCACCTCTTCTTCATCTGTTTGACCTGGTGTGACACCTAGATTAGGTGTGACACTTAGGTCTGGTTCGGTTACAGCACCATCATTTGAAGAAATGTCATTTGAATTTCCAGCAAACTCATCTGTCTGAGTTTCATTATCCTTTCCGGCAAATTCATCTGACTGAGTCACACTATTAACAGATGCTTTTGTATCATCAGACACTGACCATCCATGAAGCTCATCACTATTGCCACCATACCAATAAGCTGCTACGAGTATGACTGCAATTACGAGAATAGTAATAAACTTATTTTTATTTTTTTTAATCTTATTAAGCATCCGTCTTCCCTATCATTTTATTATATATAATGGCTATTTAGAAGTTTATCATAAGCCTGCCCGCTTAGCAAGTAAATTTGATATTGTGATGGCACAGCTGCCTGCTGGCAGGCAAAAAGATGTTTTTTAATTTGTAAGCAAAAAGATGCTGTAAAAATGCCTGCCTTGCACAGCAAAAAGGACTGTAGCCTAAGCCACAGTCCCCTTTTTTAATCTATTAACCATAAATTAATAATTCACTAAATATAGTGGTAATCAAAAATTATATTCCTGCATACAATGCCTGAATTATTTCTTCAATTGTATAAGCTGCATCATCGTCAATATATAAATATGACACGATTGAATCACTATCACCTACGCCAAGAATCAAATAATATTCATTTGCGTCAGCATCTAAAAGCACATAAACATCGCCACACTGAGTTGAAATTGTGCCTGCATCACTCAATTCATAGTAATCGCCGGTATAAAAATCATACATTTCGTCTGCTGAATCACCAGCCCATACATATGAGGATACTGAATATGCGTAATTTACAGTATCATATAAGGCTACACCATAATCCTCATCTTCTTCACTAAGCGTAAGTACATCCGTGTTATACTTAAAAGTTACTTTTGTACCATCAAAATTCAAAGTATAATCACCATCATTTTCAACTGTAGTTGTCTGAGTATCATCCTCTCCAATTATTGCACTTGATACAGTCGAATCATCATCATAATCCCAATAGTCTAAGTCATCATAATCATCAATTGAGCTAGAGCTTGAGCTGCTGCCTAAGCCTGTTTCAGAATAAAGCTCTGAAAACTCTTCAAGAAGA
>CAZVBH010000010.1:0-41453 GCA_964625275.1 uncultured Lachnoclostridium sp. | reverse complement strand
TCACCATCCTTTGGTGAAAGGACTGTCAGACCGGGGATTGTTGAAAGATAAGCTATATCGTAAATACCCTGATGAGTTTTTCCATCGCTTCCGACTATTCCGGCTCTGTCTATTGCAAAAATAACATGCTTTCCGGTAAGACATACATCATGTATTATCTGGTCATATGCCCTTTGAAGGAAGGTCGAGTATATGCATACAAACGGCTTCATGCCCGAGGCAGCAAGTGCACCTGCAAAGGTTACTGCATGTTCCTCAGCAATACCTACATCAAAGCATCTGTCAGGAAATTCCTTTTGGAAGTCAAGAAGACCTGTTCCTCCTGCCATTGCTGCTGTGATGGCAACAATACGTTCATCCTCTCTTGCCATTTGGCAAAGCTTCTCTCCAAAGACAGCATTATAGCTTGGACCGTCAGATTTCTTTTTAAGCTCTCCGGTTCGTAAATCAAATGGCTCAACACCATGGAATTTACTAGGATTTTCTTCTGCGTAGCGATAGCCTTTTCCCTTTTTGGTTATTACATGAACAACTACCGTTCCTCTGTAGGTTTTTGCAGCTTCGATGGTTCTTATAAGCTCATGAATATTGTGGCCGTCAACCGGTCCGAAGTAGCCTAACCCCATGTCTTTAAAAAATTCACCAGGTGTAAATAAATCTCTTATTGAATTTTTGGTTTTTTTCAGTCGGTCTGCAACCCTTGCACCAAGCTCGGTCTTTCCAAGAGTCTTCTCAACATCGCCCTTAAAATCAATATATTTTGTATCTGTTCTGATTTTCTCAAGATAAGAAGCCATTCCTCCGACGTTTTTTGAGATTGACATTTCATTATCGTTGAGAATTATTATTGTATTAGTCTTATAATGAGCAAGGTTGTTAAGAGCTTCGTAGGCCATACCTCCCGAGAAGGAGCCATCACCTATTACAGCTACTACCTTATAAGTTTCGCCTAAAAGGTCACGTCCTCTTGCATAGCCGGCAGCGACTGAAATACTGGTCGTGCTGTGACCGGTATCATAGGCATCACAAGGACTTTCGCTCTGCTTTGGAAAGCCACTTAGGCCTTCAAACTGTCTTATTGTCTTCATCCGGTCTTTTCTGCCGGTAAGAATTTTGTGAACATAGGATTGATGTCCTACATCCCAGATAATCTTATCTTCAGGAAGATTTAAACAGGCATGAAGAGCAATTGTAAGCTCAACTGCTCCTAAATTACTTGCAAGATGTCCACCTGTATTTGAAACCGATTTTACCAAAAACTGCCTTATTTCTTTTGCAAGCTCAGGATAATGCTCCTGAGGTATGTTTTTTATGTCATTAGGCTCTTTTATCTGATCAAGATAAATTCCCATTTCAGCCTCCATATATCTAATGCTTATTTTTCTCTCACAACAAGCATTCTAAGTAAATCTGCTAAAAAGCCATTGCCGATTGCCAATTCGTTAAGTATTCCCTCTGCACCGGTCGTATATTCATCTACCTTATCCTGTGCTACCGAAAGGCCATGAAGCGTCACATAGGTAGTTTTGTTATTTTCAGCATCACTATGTACAGGTTTGCCAAGTACCTCATTGGTACTGGTTTCATCCAGGATATCATCCTTTATCTGAAATGCAAGTCCTACCTTAAGACCGGCATTACCGATAGCCTCCACCAACTTATCATCTGCTCCCGCAAGTATTGCTCCAACCATTAAGGAGGCTTCAAGCAGCGCTCCTGTCTTAAGTCGGTTGATAAAATCAAGTGTTTTATCGTCAATCGGAGCACCTGTATTTTTAACATCAACAGTCTGGCCTCCGACCATTCCATAAATTCCGGCCTTGTTCATAAGTACATCAAAGGCCTTCACCGTACGCTTTAAGAATTCATCATTATTATTAAGTATTGCCTTTTTCATCGCTCCTGCTGCAAGCTCTGAGGCATAATTTAAAAGTGCATCTCCTGCAAGGACTGCAATATCCTGGCCATACTTTGCATGAGTTGTCAGCTTTCCTCTTCTGTACATATCATTGTCCATCTCAGGCAGGTCATCATGTACCAGAGAATAGGAATGTATACATTCTATTGCTGCCATAAATGGATAAACAAAGTCTTTTTCCTGCTCCTTGCTTCCGCCAAAAGCTCTATAGCTTTCCTGAAGCATGAGTGGACGAAGTCTCTTTCCTCCATTCATTACGCTGTATTCCATTGCTTCAAAAATAAGTGCAGCAAGGTCACTGCTCTTTGGCATGGCCGCACTTACTATCTCATTGACCTCTTTAGTTCTAATTTTTAAGCTTTCATTAAAATCATTATTCATTTCAAGCCTCATCCTTTTTTAACATCCGCCTTATTGCAGATAAAAACTTCTTTGTCAAAATTGACAATCAGGACCTTTTTCTACGCTTCGCCCTCTTCAAGTACTATCAGCTCTTTTTCGATTTTATCGACCATGTCGGTACATTCCTTGAGTGTTTTTACGCCATCCTTATAGAGCTTAAAAGAAGCTTCAAGGGAGACATCAGAGCTGCTCATCTGCTTAATTATCTCATTAAGCTGAGTCATCTTTGTTTCAAGTGAATCAGATTTAGTTACATTTTCAATATTTTCTGTTTCCATATGCCATCCTTTTCATAGCTGCATTAAAAATTTCATATCAGATTCAAGAACTAATTAATCTAATTTAAATGCATTTGCTTCCAGTTCCGAAACCTGACATCTGGCTGTTCCATCTGCGAAGGTCAAGCTTAAAGCATCGCCTTCATTAAGCTCTTTAATGCTTTTTACTGATTTGTTCTGCTTAGAGATGTAGGCATAGCCTTTTGTGATTTTCTCAAGTGGAGAATATCGGCTAAGCTGTTCACCTGCAAGCCTTAATGAGCTCTTTGTCAAATCTAATTTTCTGTAAAATAGTGTATTTATTCTTTCAGGCACATAGTTAAGACTCGTCTTAGTCTGGTCTAATTGCCTTTCCAAAAGCTCCTTCATGCGAGCCGGAGCATAATCAAGCTCTGATTTAGCAGCTTCTAGCTTTCTTTCAATAAGCTCATTCATCCGATTAGGAATGCGCTCAAGCTCTGATTGGACAGCTTCTAGCTTTCTTTCAATAAGCTCATTCATCCGATTGGGAATGCGCTCAAGCTCGGATTTGGCAGCTTCAAGCTTTCTGCCTAAAATTTCATTAAGCCTTTCTGCCGCTTCATCTAATTCCTGATTTTTTTGGTCTATTCTTGCTCGTGGGCTAAGTCTGGTTAAGAGCTGCTCATTAGAAGCAAGTCGTTCCCTGGTTCTTTCAAGTGTATCATATACTGAATGAAGCAGGTCTGAATGATAGTCTACAAAGCGTTCACTAAGTGCCCTATATTCATAAATTGCAAGCTCAGCTGCCGCACTCGGTGTCGGAGCCCTCTTATCTGAAACATAATCAATTATTGTAGTATCTGTTTCGTGGCCTACCGCTGAAATCACAGGAGTTTTTAAAGAATAAACAGTTCTTGCAAGTGCTTCATCATTAAAGGCCCACAAATCTTCAATTGAGCCTCCACCTCTGCCTACGATAATCACATCTACGCCGTAGCTTTCAAGTCTTTGAAGTGCTTTGATGACTGTGAGGGCTGCTCCCTCTCCCTGCACCTTTGCAGGTGCCAAAACCATCTGTACGTAGGGATTACGTCTGCGGGTTATGTCCATTATGTCATGGAGGGCGGCTCCTGTTGAAGCAGTAACAATTCCAAGCTTATTTACAAAAGGCGGTAATGGCTTTTTGTGAGAAGGATCAAAAAGACCTTCGGCATAAAGCTGCTTTTTCAAGGCTTCATACTTTTCATAGAGAAGGCCAACACCTCCAAGCACAATTTGTCTTGCATAGAGGTTATAGATACCACCTTTTTCATATACTCTGATTTCGCCCGAGACCTCTACACTCTGACCGTCACGCAATTCAAAATCAAGTCCACCGATTCGGCTTTGCTTAAACATGATACAGCTTATCTGTGAGTCTGCATCTTTTAGCGAAAAATAAATATGTCCGGAACTGTGATATTTGCAATTTGATATCTCACCTTTAATGCAAATGCGCCCTAAGACGCCATCCCGGACAAAAATATTTTTAATATATGAATTCACTTCAGTAACTGAATATGCCTTATTCATTATTACGGTTTTTCTCCAGATTTCCTAAAATGCCATTAATAAAGGTTGGAGAGCTGTCATCTCCACCATAGGTCTTTGCAAGCAAAACTGCTTCACTGATGGCAACCGGTGAAGGAACCGTATCATCAAAAAACATCTCATATACTGCCATACGCATAATTGCCAAATCGATTTTGCCCATTCTTTCAAGCTTCCAGCCTTTACTGGTTCCTGCAATTAACGGATCAATTACTCCAAGCTTTTCATAGGCATTTTTGAATTTACTGAGAATATCCAGCCTGTCCTTTTCAAAATCATTGCTGAAATCTTTGGTTGCGGCTGAATATGTTTTCTCATGATCACTTATCCAATGTTCAAAATAAAGCTCAGTCTGCTCCTCAAGCACTTCACTTCTATTTTCATAATTTTCGTAAAAGCTGCTTAAGTATAAGAGACATACTGCGTGCTTTCTTTTATCCCTTTGATTCATCTAGTGTCCTCCAGACAAATTTGATTTTATGCATAAAGGCAATTGCCTTAGTTATGCAGTAAAGGGAGTGATTTTCACTCCCTGCTGATTATTTTGCTTTATCGAGCTCAACTCCTGCAATTCTGATATCTACGCAGGCAACCTTGAGTCCTGTCATGCTTTCAATTGCAGTCTTAACTTTTTCCTGAACCTCTGCGGAGGTCTTAGGAATACTGTAGCCATAGCGGAGTGTAAGTGTAATTTTTGCTGAGATTATTCCATCCTGAACATCAATCACAACACCCTTGGAAAGATTTTTTACTCCAAGCTTTCCTGCAATTTCTTTTGTGATATTGCCACTCATTGATGAAACACCTTCAACCTCAGTTGCTGCAACACCGGCAATTGATGCTATTACATCATCCGCAATCTTAACCTCGCCACATGGATTTTCAATTTCAATTGTGGCTGAATAGTTAGTTATATTTTTTTCTCCCATAGTTATCCTCCAAAAGCCTTGTTTAGAACAACATACTTTTTGAAATTATAGCAAATATAATGGATTTTTACAAGTATATACTGAAAAAATCATTATAGCTAAGGATTAACGATTACTCTCATTTATTTTGCCGATAAAAGCCTTGCTCTTATATTTACTCTTCGGTTACGACATTTGATATCACAATGCCACTTACGTCCAAGCCGGTTTTTCTCATTATGACGTCTTCAATCTTTGCAACATCGCCATCTGTCATTTCTGCTGCTTCTACCACTACATCAATATTTTCGCCATCTATGTAGCAGACGGTTTCAAAGCCTTTTGCTTCAAGCAGGGTTTCCAGCTCATCCTCAAGTGAGGCTGCCTCCGTCATTTCCAGTAATGCTGCTACTGCCTCTGCCTTTGCTTCTTCTCCTGCAGCTGAGTCATTAATTATTCCTTCAAGAGTCGCTTTATTGACTGAGCGCACCTGTTCTCTGTCAAGCTTTGCATTATTAAAAAAGCCGCTGCCAAGTACTGTGCTTGCCATTACAGCTTCTCCGATTTCTGCCTCACCATCATCCAAGCTGTCACTCACAACCTCTAAATTATCTGATGACGCTTCGGAATCTGCAACAGTATAAATATCTTCATCTGAAATGTCAAGATTTGTACCACTTGATTCTACCGACTCTTCACTCTCACCTGCTGCACTACCCATTGTGCCTTCTTCTGCCAGTTCTTCATTATCCGAGCTGACAATGGCAGAATCCGTTGCGGACAGACCGTTAAGGAGCTCAGAATTTGTATCTCCTGTCAAATTTAAATAGCCTGCGATAATAATCATTACTGCAAGTGCTGCTATTATAACCTGATTTTTCTTTACCATTTTTTTGATAAAACCTTTACTTTTTTCTTTCATGCCTGGATACTCCTATTTTATAATATTTCTTTTTTTAGTTCATTTAGTTATTCATCAGCTACAAGCTTCATTATCTGTACCTTATGTGCCTGTATCTGAAATACTGCTTCAAGCATTGCTGTTATTTCCAGTCTGACAGCCGGATCATCTGCGCCCTCACAAAGAATACATACTCCTGTCAAATCCGGTGATAGCATCACCTGGGCTTTTCCTACTCCCTCCATGCTTTCAAGAAGCTCCTTCAGCTTTTTCTCATAATAAGAAATCAGCTCACTTTCATCATCCGGCGACTGAAGAGCTTCTTCAGCTTCGTTAGTTTTTCCTGTCTGCGAGTAGCCTAGCTGCGAAGCCTTTGTCTCAGTCTGAGATGTTTTTTCAGTCTCGCAGGACATTACCATCAGAAGGATTCCGACAACCAGCATTGCTGCCAGACCAGGTGTTAAGTTTTTCTTTAATCTGCTCCACAGGTCACTCATAGTTTTATTCCTATTTAAAGATATGCTCCTTCTACAAATATTAGAAATAACAAATTAAAATTCTTCTAATATTTTCAATCTTGTTAATTCTCGTTATCGTTCAAGCATTGCATTACTGTTTAACAGTATTATAAATTGCTCATCTATATGATAGAAATCAATCAGATATTTTTTGATTCCTGCCTGATCATTGGCATCGGCAGTAACATAAAAATAATAATCATTTCCGTTATAGTCACAGCTGATTTCATTTATTTTGTAGCCCGCAGTTATCAAAGAATTCAAAATTTCTTCTCTCATACATTCAGCAGTAATTTTATAGAGTGCTTCATCTCTGACCTCTGCCATGGTCATTATGCTTTCTGCTTCGTAGTCAGTAGTCTGCGTTCCTAAATCAAGTGCATAATTCCAAAGTGTCACTGCCTGAGAGAGCATATAAGCCGTAATTAACATTCCTGCCACAAGACGAATATATTTTTCATAAGACGTGCCGGCGCTTAGGTTAATTAAGGCCGAAAGGATTATCATAAGGATCACTATTTTTTCTGCAAATTCAGTTAATATTTCCATCTAAGCTTCCTATTTATCAAAGCGGATATTCCTGGTCCGATTCGCTACTTGCTCATAACCTTAAAGCCACTTCGTGGCTCATCAGTAGGAGTCCAGCCTCCTACTGATGCTGAAAAGTCAGATAAGGTTAATGTCCTGCTTTCTCTGTCACTAAAGTTATGAATAAACCTTCTTACTATTATTAGAGTCCGGTGCCGGCTGCCAGGATAACCAGCATTACTATGAAAATGAAGGCTGAGGTCAGTGCAGTTTCAAATAAAAGCATAACTGCCTTTGAGGTATCATCCAATATTAAGGTCAGCCTTTTATCCGAAACAGGCTCCATTACGGCAGCTGACAATTTTAAAAGCAGCTGTGATAGCCATATTTTAAATAGGGGTGTAGCGCAAAGGATAAGGATTGCAATTACGCCTGCCGCTCCTATGATATTTTTAAGTACCATTCCTGCGCCAAGAACTATTTCAGAGGCTCCACTTATTGCACTTCCAACAATTGGAATTGCTCCAATTGATTTTTGTGTTAAATCACGCTTTAATTCATCAATTCCAGGGCTTACCAGACCCTGAACCGTACTCATGCCTGCAACTGCAACAAGCATTGTTTTGTTTGTCCATTTTACAAAAGAGCTTAAAAGCTCAGTCATTTTTGTAAACATAGAGTTTTTTGTCACATGATTTGCTATTACTATGCAAAGATATATATTTATCATTGGAAATAAAAATTTAAGAATCACTCCTTCGGCCAAGCTCATTATATAAATGCTGATTCCATACATTGAGGTTGCTGTAGCCGTACCTGTTGAAAAAGCTATGCCCATCATGTATGCCGGTATCAATATTTCACAAAAATCCAAGAGCTTTGATAAAATATTTTCTGCCATTTGGTAGATATCGGAATAAAGCTCTGCCAGCATGCCTATTAAAAGCATGTAAGAAACATAAAAGCTCATCTCCGTCGTCTGCCTGCTTTTACTCATTCCTGCTAATGGCGTTATTAAAGAGGTCAGAGCTGTTATTAGAAGTATTGAAGAAAAATGCTTTCTTTCATTATCCATGGAGCTTAGAGCTGATTGAACCAGACTTTTGAAAATTCCAACTATGCTAAGCTCCTCTTCTCCATAAATCACCTGCTCCAAATATTCACTAAATGAAAATTCAAGCTCAGTCGCCTCAGTGCTTAAATATTCATCAATTTCGCTAAAGTCAGCTTCTTCATACAAATCCTCAATACCATAAGAGGCCGCTAAAGCTGTAAGCTGCACTGAAAATACAGCTACGAGGATGCTGAAAATGATTATTAATTTTCTAATTATTCTCATTTCTACAATTACACACATTTTAGATAAGCTATATCAATCCGATAATTGTTTCAATCAAGGAGCTCATTATTGGCAGGCTGAGTGCAAGTATTGTCAGCTTGCCGGTCATTTCAATTTGCTCAGCTATTGCCTTCTGACCTGCATCCTGGCAAAGTCCTCCGGATATGTCTGCTATGTAGGTTATTCCAAGACATTTTAAAATAATATAAAAGTAGCTGCCATCTGTGCCAATAAGACTCATAAGTCTTTCTATTTCAAGAATAATCGTCTCCATTTCCGAGACTCCGGCTGCCAGGATATAAATGCCACAGGCTAATGATATCAAAAGCTGAAATTCCTTAGCTCCTTTGGTAAGCTGAAGGGATATAATTGATGCCATGAGTCCGGCTGCTGCTATTTTTATCACAAATCAAACAGCTCCTCTATCGTATTGAAAAGCTCTGCTATTAAGGGCACTACCCAGTAAAGCACGAGTATGAGTCCTGCAAGGCTGGCGAGAAAGGCCTGGTCCTCTCTGCCCGAATGCTTGAGGACCTGTCCAAGTACTGATACTAAAATTCCCACAGCAGCTATTTTATATATTATTGAAATCGTCATAACCAATTTGCCCTTTCTGTTCTAGCCTGGCAGGCCTGTTATAGAAGAATTATCACTAAAAACAAGCCACCCATAATACCGAGCTTAGTATATAATTTGTTTTTTTCTTCATATTGACAAGAAAGAGCTTTAATTCTTTCCTCCAACTCTTTTAGGAAATTTTTCGTAAGGCTTTGTAATAGCTCTTCATCCATGCCTCCAAATGCTTTTCCAAGCTCACTAAGCATGTCCAAATCGGAAGCTGTCAAAGCAGAATTGGTAAGGCTTTCATCAATGCCTTCCTTCCAGGCCTCGGCTATGGTATGTCCATCATAGATATTTAGCTTTTCTGCTACATTTCCAAAGAATTTATCAAGTGGGTCGGTCGTACGAATCGAAAGCTCATAAAGTGCCTCCGGCAGAAGCTTTTTTTCGTAAACAGACTGGGAATTCAACCTGTTAATTGAAATTTTAAATTCATGCAAAAGCTTTATTCTGCTTTGCAGCTTCTTCCCCGGTAGTCGTCCATAAAAGCAGGCACAGCTGACAATCACTATGCTGCCAAAAAGCTTTATATACATTTTACTTATCTCCGTAAATTCCTTCTATTGTCCCCGGCTCCGGCTTTTTACTTAAAACTATCACTCTTTTAAAATAGCCTTCTTCAACAAGCTCTTTTATATTGGGATTTTTCTTTACATCCTCTATTCCTAAGCCATGTGCAGTAGCCAACATTCGAGAACCGGAAACTGCTGCAAGTCTAAGTGCCCTTGCATCTTCCAGAGTTCCTATTTCATCTACTGCAATTATGTCCGGAGCCATTGACCGAAGAAGCATATTTATTCCAAGCACCTTTGGACAGCCATCCAGCACGTCCACCCGAAATCCTAGTCTGTTCTGAATTTTTCCCTGATACATTGCAGCTATTTCTGAGCGTTCATCACAAATTCCTATCGTATAGCCTTTTTCTGAAAGCTCTCTTACAATGTCACGAAGAAGTGTGGTCTTTCCTGCACCCGGAGGGCTCACAAGCAAGGTATTTACATACTCATTCTGATGATATATATAATCTGTTATTTTGCTGCAGGCACCATGAATTTCCTTTGCGGCTCTTATATTTAGTGAGGATATATTTCTAAGAGTTCTTACTCTTCCATCCTCACCCAAAATGACACGACCACAAATTCCGACACGATGTCCACCCGTTATCGTTACGAAGCCTCGTCCAATTTCTTCACTAAGCGCATACATTGAATAACTGCTGATATATTCAATACACTCCTGCATCTGCTTCTCTGATAAAATTACTAATGACTCAGAAGCCTCTGTTTGTGATTTGTTTAACATAATTTCTTCTGAATTTCTTTTAATAAGTATGGGGAAGCCTGTCCTAAGTCGGATTTCATTAAGCCTGGTAGCGTCTTTTATTTCATCCCTTATCAGACTTCTTAGGTCCTTTGGAATTATGCGCAAGATGTTTTCCATTACATTTAAGTTCCTGCCTTTCTTGTCCTGTTTAGAATATATGAAGCTGATTGGGATTTATGACAACTAAGAGCTCCTGTTTATTTACTTTCTGATAATATTGTACTATGTGATTTGATTTTCCCGTTGTCATATATTAAAAAATGTGGTATAAATGACATAAGTGGCTGTAGTAAATGTCCGGAGAGACTTATTACAGGCATAAGTGGCTGTAACAAAGGTCTGGGGAGACTTGTTACTGTCCTTTGTACCATTTTGTTTCACGAGAGAAGGGTTTTGGGTTTTATGAAAGAAAAAACTTTGATGTATATCATCGATGAGAATTATCAATTTGTCTATACCAATAAGGATTTTCAGGATACTTATCCACAAATCAAATTAGGTGAGCGCTGCTATGAGGCTTTAGGAAGACAGGGTGAGGTCTGTCCTTATTGTCCAATTCATATGGCTGAGAAAAGAAATACTTTCTATAATGAAATCTCTGAGGAATGGGTTAAGGCCCAAACTGCTGAAATTGACTGGAAGGGTAAATTCGGTTATCATGCTGTTTTAGTAAATGTCAGAAAAGATACCAACAAAAATAAGCCAAGTCTCATCACTGATGAGATTAAGCTGAAGAAGGCGCTGCGTGAAAGAGAAAACGATCTTCAAAGACAACAGGTAGAGAATTCTCACAGACTTGCAATGATTCAGGCTCTCAGCCGCGACTTTGGTAATGTTTACTGCGTGGATTTAAATACAGATAAATTTGAAATTTATCGTTTGGATGGCTTCCTGCTTCCCAGTGTTCGTGAATCAGTCGAAGACAAAAGGAATACCTATACCTATTGCATTAATTCGTACATTGATAATTGCGTTCATGAAGAAGATAAGGAAGACATGAAAAAGACCTTCTCGCTTGAACACCTTAAGGATTTACTAAAGGTCAAGGATTCTTATACCTATAACTATAAGATTCAGAGAGATGGTAAAATAATTTTTTATCAGGTAAAGCTTGTTGGTGTTGAGTCAAAGGGCGAAATTAGTACTGCGATAATCGGTTTTAAGGATGTGGATGATGAAACTCATGTTGAAATGGAGAAGCAGCAGCTTTTAAAGGATGCTCTTTTACAGGCAGAAAATGCCAATAAAGCAAAAACTGCTTTTCTTAGTAACATGTCACATGAAATCAGAACTCCGATGAATGCAATACTTGGCATGACTGCAATTGCGGCAATGCATATTGATGAAAAGGAAAAGGTTATTGATTCCTTGAATAAAATAACTCTTTCCGGGAAGCATCTTCTAGGACTTATCAATAGTGTGCTGGACATGTCAAGAATTGAGAGCGGCAAAATTAATCTAAGGGAGGATGCCTTTAATCTTTCTGATTTGATTGATAATTTGACGGCTTTAATGAGTAATCAGATTACTCTAAAGAAATTAACCTTTACCAAGGTAGTTGACAAGCTGACTCATGAGCATGTAATAGGTGATGCCCAAAGACTTCAGCAAATTTTTATAAATATAATGGGAAATGCCATTAAGTTTACTCCGGAGGGTGGAAGTGTTTCACTCAATATTTGTGAAAAGGAATCTGATTTGGCAGGCTGCGGCTACTATGAATTTGTATTTCGCGACAATGGCATAGGTATGGAAAAAGATTTCATGGATAAAATTTTCGAACCTTTTGCCAGAGAAGACGATTCCAGAATTGTAACTAATGAAGGAACCGGCCTCGGAATGCCTATTGCCGAAAGCTTTGCGCGCATGATGAATGGCGATATCCTGGTAGAGAGCGAGCATGGTAAGGGTTCAAAATTTACGGTATATGTATATCTGAAAATCAATGAAGATGAGGCTTTGCAGAAGGCTTATGATGAAAATGAGGACGATTCATCAAGTATGCCAAGCTGTTTTTGCAGGATTAAAAATCATTATGAGGGCAAAAAGGTTTTGGTGGTTGAAGACAATGAGTTAAATGCCGAAATAGCTGAGGAGCTTCTAAGGATGCTCGGCCTTACGGTGGATATTGTCTATAACGGACGCGAAGCCGTTGAAAAAATTCTTGAGGTTTCAACCTCCTACTATTCTATGATTCTAATGGATATTCAAATGCCTGTGATGAATGGTTATCTGGCAACGAAAATGATTAGAAATCTTGAAGATGAAGGAAGACCGGGAATTCCAATCATAGCAATGACAGCAGATGCATTTGCAGAGGACGTGCGAAAAGCGCGCGAGGCAGGAATGAATGGCCACATAGCCAAACCAATTGATATAACAAAGCTTCAAAATATAATAGCTGAGTGGATTCGGTAAAAACGAATATATATAAGATTATTAAAGTCAGGCCGGCTTGTAACTGATTACAAGTCAGCCTGACTTATTTTCTGTATTCATATTTCATCTTATATAATTTCTGTTTTGAGTCTTATTTTATGTGGATTTTGTACCGTATTTTCTTGCAATCTTTATCTAAATTTTATATAATTAATTTTAACTACACCCTTTAAAAAGTGGGAGGAATAATGATGAAAAGATTTGTAAGTATTTGGCTTTTATCACTTCTCTGCATTCTCCTTGGTTTTTGTGGATGCAGCTTTACTAAAAATTCGGCTGAAACGGAAGCAGACCTTCCTGAGCTTAGGATTGGTATTGATGCCAATTATGAGCCCTACAGCTATATTGATGAAAATGGCAGCTATGCCGGGCTGGATATCGACCTGGCTGTCGAAGCATGTTCCAGAATGGGATATAGTGCTAAATTTGTTCCTATTAAGTGGGATGATAAAAATTCTTATCTTGAGAATGACTCCATAGACTGTATCTGGAGCTGCTTTACAATGAGTGGGCGTGAGGAAGCCTATGACTGGGTTGGTCCTTATATGTACAGCCGCCAGGTAGTGGTTGTATGTAATGACTCTCCTATTACCACTCTTTCCGATTTGGAGGGTAGATGTGTTGCAGTAATGTCCAGCACGAAGCCTGAACAAATTTTTCTCAATTCACAGGATGATATAAATATACCTGATGTGGATGATATTTATTGCATGGAAAATATGGATTTGGTATTTTCTGCACTTCAATATGGATATGTAGATGCCGCTGCCGGCCATGAAACTACAATAAAGCAGTTTATGGACAGTATGACCGGTAAATACAGAATTTTAGATACTCCTCTTCTTTCGGTTGAGGTTGGTATTGCCTTCAAAATAGGTTCAAATACCGAAATTCAGGCCGCTCTTAATTCGGCTCTTTCTGATATGCAAAATGATGGCACACTCTCCTCAATACTTGAGGGCTATGGAGTTGATGCCGAATTGCAGGATGGAGGTGACGTATGAAAAAGAAGTCTCGTAAAAAGCTTCCAAAGCTGGCTAAATCCGTCCTTATTGCGATTATTTCAGGACTTATTGTCTTTATTTCAGTTTGGTTCATTGCAACTGCCATCGCAAATAGAACCGGCAATAATGAGATTAATGATACACTTGATTTTTTAAAGCTTCAGTGTACCAGATATGACAATCTTACTGCCATGCAGGATACCAGAAGTCAAATGCAGCTTTTAGATAAGGCTAAAGAGCTTAAGCGTTGTATTTCTGATGACAGTTCACTGTATTCAGATGAATTTTTTACTGAATATGCTACTCTTCAGCGTATGTCAGGTATTTTTATAATTAATAACGATAATGAACCGGTCATTACCAGCTGCCTTGACAGCCTTACCTTTGAAGACTGGAGGCAGACAATTATGAGCACGAGCATTTCAGATATTGCGGAAAATCCCCGCAAAAATCTGATGGCCTCTATTGAAATGGGCAATGCTTTCTATGATTATGCTGTAATTGCCACGCCCGATGAGGATGGTATAATCTTCTGCTATGCAATGCAAATACAGAGCGATGAGGATGAAAAGCAGATTACAATTGAGAATCTGATTGCCGGCTACCATATTGAGATGGAAGGCATTATGTTTATAACGGATGGTGACGCAATTCTAAGCTCTAACAATGATGAGCTTCAGGGACTTGATATAGCTGATTGTTCACTGCTAGCTGATAATATTGAAGACATCACCTCTGACAGAGCCTGTAGGGTTAAGGCTGACGGTGTGGAATATCTTGCCCGCGCTTCTAAATCCAGCAGCTACTATTTGTATGTTTTATTCCCGGTTTCTGAAATTTATCAGCAGCGTTCCATGGATATGGCATACACTCTCGCTATTCTTATTTTAATCTGGTTCATCGTTGCCATTATCAGACAAAATGAGATGCACCGTTCAAATCAGCTTAAGCTGGAATTTCTGCGTAGGATGAGCCATGACATACGTACTCCGATTAATGGCATCAGAGGCATGATAAAAATCGCTAATTCATGTCCGGAGGACCTTAAAAAGCAGCAGGAATGTCGAGATAAGATTTTTGACGCTACTGACTTCATTGTCGATTTGGTAAATGATGTTCTTGACATTGGAAAGCTGGATTCCGGAGAGGTCATTTTAGAGCCAAAGGCCTTTAATCTGCATGACCTGCTTATGAATATTTCTGCGGTCATGGAAACTCACTGTACTGATAAGGGGCTTACCTTTACAGCTGACAAAATTACAGGTACCCACTGGGAGCTTATTGGCTGTCCTGTTGAGCTTAGAAGGGTATTAACTAATATAATGAGCAACTCAATTAAATATAATAAGCCAAATGGTTCTGTCACTCTTTCCTGCTATGAGCTCGAAACCTCAAATGGTTCACATGCTGATTATGTCTTTATCTGCTCTGATACCGGAATTGGTATGAGCAGGGAATTTCAGAAGCATATGTTTGAACAGTTCACACAGGAAAATGCTACCGGCGAGATGACCTTTCATGGAACCGGTCTTGGACTGACAATCGTTAAGAGTCTGGTTCATCAGATGCATGGGCAGCTTAGATGTGAAAGTGAATTTGGTAAAGGAACAACCTTTTATATTACAATTCCTTTTACGATAAATGATGAGCAGCTGGAGGCTGACAATGCCAGTATGCTATCTAACGCCAGTATGCTATCTAACGCTAGCATGCTATCTGACGCTAGTATGCTATCTGACGCTAGTATGCTATCTAACGCTAGTATGCCATCTGATGCTAGTATGCCATCTGACAATAATATAAAAAATGATTCTTTGTCAGACAGTGCACTTAAGCAATCCGATAATGCCACTAAAGGAAGCTGCGAGGTTAAGGTTAATAACGATTCTGATAATTTAAGACTTGATGGCAAGACTATTCTTCTCGTTGAGGATAATGAGATGAATATGGAAATTTCAGAATTTATTTTAGAGGAGGCAGGTGCTTCTATCATCAAGGCCTGGAACGGTCAGGAGGCTGTCGACTGCTTTAAGGCTTCTAAAAATCATTCAATTGATGCCATTCTCATGGATATGATGATGCCTATTAAAAATGGAGAAGCTGCCACAATGGAGATTCGTGCTCTTAACAGACCGGATGCCACAACAGTTCCTATCATCGCAATGACAGCAAATACTTTTGACAGCGATATTGATGCTGCTCTTTCGGCCGGTATGAATGAGCATATTGCTAAGCCGATTGATTCCGAACAGCTCATAAAAACTATAAAATACTATACCTGCAAGGGAGATATAAATGTTTGATTTAGATACTTTAAATGATCCACAAAGAGAGGCAGTGCTTCATGACAGAGGTCCGCTTCTGATTTTGGCCGGTGCCGGTTCCGGAAAAACAAGAGTAATCACGCACCGAATTGCATATCTTATAGAGGAACGTGGTGTAAGCCCCTACTCTATTTTAGCAATTACCTTTACTAATAAGGCGGCCAAAGAAATGAAGGAAAGAGTCGGTGGTCTTTTAGATTCATTAGCTGACTCAATTTGGATTTCTACCTTTCACTCTACCTGTGTAAGAATATTGAGAAGATATATTGACCATATCGGATATGATAATAATTTTTCCATATATGATACGGACGACTCTAAATCTCTTATTAAGCAGGTTTGCAAGGATCTTAGTATTGACACAAAGCAGATTAAGGAACGTGTTTTTATGAATAAAATCTCGTCTCTTAAAAATGAATGTATAAGTGCCGAGAATTTTGAAAGAACCGCCTATGATTATACTGATAAACAGGTTGCTAAGGTCTACAAGCTTTATCAGCAGCGTTTAAAGGAAAATAATGCTTTGGATTTTGATGACCTTCTCTGTAAAACGGTTGAGCTTTTTACGGTTTGCGGCGAGGCCCTGGATTACTATCAGAACAGATTTGAATATATAATGGTCGATGAGTACCAGGATACAAATAATGCACAGTTTAGAATTATTGAGCAGCTTGCCAGCCATACTTATGAGGATGGTCACACTGAGCATAATCTCTGCGTGGTTGGTGATGATGATCAGTCAATTTACAAATTCCGCGGTGCCGACATTACAAATATTTTAAGCTTTGAAAACAAGTATAAAAATACAAGGGTTATCACTCTTGACCAAAATTACCGTTCTACCGGCAATATTCTTGAGGTTGCAAATACCGTCATTAGAAATAATGAGGGACGTAAGGCCAAAAAGCTTTGGACTGCCGAAGGTGCAGGTGAAAATGTCTGCTTCATACAGTATAATTATGATGCAGATGAAGCCAGAGGTATTGTCGAAGATATAATTGAAAAGATTAATTTTGATTTAAGCGGCAATACTACATATAGGGATTTTGCAATTCTTTACAGGACAAATGCCCAGTCCCGTAGCTTAGAGGAAAAGCTGGTAGCAAAAAATGTGCCATATAGAATTGTTGGTGGCGTAAACTTCTATCAGAGAAAGGAAATCAAGGATATCCTTGCCTATCTCAAAACAATAGACAACGGCCAGGATGCCCTGCAGACAAAAAGAATCATAAATATTCCTAAGCGTGGTATTGGTGCTACTACCATAGATCATGTTCAGGCTTATGCTGATGCACGAGAAATCAGCTTCTATGATGCTTTGCTTGAAGCCGTTATGATACCTGAGGTCACCAGAGCCCGCAATAAGCTGATGGAATTTACTGAAGTTATTGAGACACTTAAGGAAAGTGCAGGTTCTAAAAAAATCAGCGAGCTTATTGATGACATTCTTGAAGCCACTAACTACAACTCCTATCTTGAAGAATTTGACGAGGAGGATTTCGAGGACAGACAGAACAATGTGCAGGCTCTTCGAGATAAGGCTGTGGAATATGAAAATGAAGCCGGCGAGGAAGCTACTCTTAGTGACTTTTTAAGTGAGGTGGCTTTGGTAGCTGATATCGACGGAGTTGCCGAAAACGAGAACTGTGTTCTTCTTATGACTCTTCATAGTGCAAAGGGCTTGGAATTCAACAATGTATATATCTGCGGTATGGAGGAGGGGCTCTTCCCAAGTTCTCTTTCCATGGAGGATCCGACAGAGCTTGAAGAAGAAAGACGTCTTTGCTATGTAGGCATTACAAGAGCTAAAAAGACTCTTACTCTCACTGCTGCCAAGCAGCGTATTATGTATGGAGAGCTTAAATGGAATCCTGTTTCACGATTTATTTTAAAGGAAATTCCCAGAGAAATGCTCACAATAAAAGGCCATGCCCACGAAAGCTATATGCGTGCAAAAACCAAGGAGGACAAAGAAAGACAGAATTCTAATTTTTCTACCGGTTCGTTTAATCCTTATTCGCGTGGCAGACAATCCGTAACGTCAGCTGCACCTCAGAAGGATTATTATAAGGTAAAAAACATTACTCCGCCGACAGTTTCCAATCTTCCTTACAATGTGGGAGACAAAGTTCAGCACATTCGCTTTGGTATTGGTACAGTAACTGACATTACGAAGGGTTCAAAGGATTACGAGGTTTCAGTTGATTTTAATGGTGCAACCAAGAAAATGCTAGCCTCCTTTGCAAAGCTAAAGAAGATATAATTGCCAATATAGTAATTTATACCAGTAATTTTTATAAAAAATGTGTTAATTTAGCAATTTCTGCTAGTAAAACATACTGTTTTATGATACAATAGTCTAAACACGTTTTAAATGTGTCCTGTTTATTGTTGATGCAGACAGCTTGGCTGTTTGTAATTTAAAGATTGATTATAATTTAGGAGGTTTTTTGATATGGAAGAAGAACGCAAATGTTGTAGTAAATTATTTTGTTTACTTGCCATCCTTGGTGGTGTTGTATTCATCGCAGGTATAGCTTATCTCGTTGTTAAGTTCTGTATGCCTGATTATCTCGAAGATTTTGATGATTTCGACGACTTCGATGATTTTGATGAAGATGAAGAAGATGACAATGTCGAAGATGAAAAGGAAGCTAAAGAAGAAGCTTCTGAAGAATAAAATAGTTTTCTATTGAATTTAAGAAGTCCCTCGCTTAAAAGCGGGGGACTTTTCATATAAGAATCGAAGTGGATATTCCGGGTCTGCTTCGCTACTTGCTCATAAGGTTAAATCTCAGCTGCGATTGCATCGCCCATTGCTGAGCATCCAAGCTGCTTCATTCCAGGCTGCATGATATCACCTGTACGGTAACCTTTATTTAATACATTTTCAACTGCCTGCTCAATAGCATCTGCCTCTTTGTCAAGGTCAAAGGTATAGCGAAGCATCATTGCTGCTGAGAGAATTGTTGCAATAGGATTAGCTATATCTTTTCCTGCTATATCTGGTGCTGAACCACCACTTGGCTCGTACATACCAAATTTTGTTTCATTCAGAGAAGCTGATGCAAGCATTCCGATTGAGCCTGTTATCATTGAGGCTTCATCTGAAAGAATATCACCAAACATGTTTTCTGTAAGAACGACATCAAACTGGGCAGGATCCTTTACAAGCTGCATTGCACAGTTATCTACCAGCATATGCTCATAGCTTACTTCCGGATAATCCTTAGCCACCTCTTCTACTATCTTACGCCACAATCTTGAGGAATCAAGCACGTTAGCCTTATCTACGCTTGTAACCTTCTTGCGACGCTTCATGGCAATGTCAAAGCCCTTAATGGCTATTCTTCTAATTTCTTTTTCTGTATAGGTAAGAGTATCAATGGCTGTCATTACTCCATCAACCTCCTCTGTCTTACGTGCACCAAAGTAAAGTCCGCCTGTAAGCTCTCTCATCATCATCATATCAAAGCCTCTGTCAGCGATTTCCTCTTTAAGAGGACATGCGCCCTTAAGCTGACTGTAAAGATGAGCAGGACGAAGATTTGCAAAAAGTCCAAGCTCCTTACGAATTTTGAGAAGACCTGCCTCAGGTCTTAAATTAGGAGGAAGCTTATACCATGGTGAGGTTGATGTATTACCACCAATTGAGCCAAGAAGTACGGCATCATTAGCCTTTGCTCTGGCTACTGCCTCATCAGTAAGAGGTACTCCGGTTGCATCAATTGAGCAGCCACCCATGAGGAGCTGTTCATAATTGATTGTGTGACCGTAAACCTTGCAAACCTTGTCTAAAACCTTCATTGCTTCCGTAACAACTTCCGGTCCTATACCATCACCTTTTATTACCGCAATATTCATATTCATAGCTTTTACCTTGCCCTTTACTTGTTCTTTTTATTGATGTTGGCAATAAGTCCACCATTTGAAATAATTTCCTGCATGAATGGTGGGAAAGCCTGACCTTTGTACTCTGTTCCTTTTGTACGGTCATAAATCATACCACTGTCAAAATCGATTTCTACCATATCACCAGCTTCAATATTTTCAGCAGCCTCAGGACATTCAATAATTGGAAGTCCGATATTAATTGAGTTACGATAGAAAATTCTTGCGAAGGTATCTGCAATTACACATGCAATTCCTGATGCCTTGATAGCTATTGGTGCATGCTCTCTTGATGAACCACATCCAAAGTTCTTGCGGGCTACCATGATGTCACCCGGCTGAACTCTTTTAACGAAATCCTTGTCGATATCTTCCATACAGCTTTTTGCAAGCTCTGCAGGGTCGGATGAATTAAGATATCTGGCCGGGATAATTACGTCTGTATCTACATTGTCGCCATATTTATGTACTTTTCCGTATGCTTTCATTTGATTTTCCTCGCCTTTCTATAGTCCAAGCTCTGCAGGACTGCTGATTTTTCCGGTAATTGCTGAAGCTGCTGCTACAGCCGGGCTTGCAAGATAAACCTCTGAATCGACATGGCCCATACGTCCTACGAAGTTACGGTTTGTTGTTGAAACTGCTCTTTCACCAGCTGCCATAACACCCATATGTCCTCCGAGACATGGTCCACAGGTAGGTGTTGAAACAATTGCGCCTGCTTTGATAAAGGTCTCTGTATAGCCACGCTTAATCATCTCAAGATAAACATCCTGAGTTCCGGGAATTACGATTGCTCTGATTCCCTTTGCTATATGTCTGCCCTTCATGATATCTGCTGCAATTTCCATATCTGTTATACGTCCATTTGTACATGAGCCGATAACAACCTGGTCGATTTTGATATCACCAACCTCATCTATTGTCTTTGTATTTTCAGGAAGGTGAGGGAAGGAAACTGTTGGCTTAAGAGTTGAGAGGTCAATTGTGTACTCCTCATCATAAACAGCATCTGCATCAGCCTCATAAACTGTATAGCTCTTTGTGCTGTGCTCTTTCATATATTCCTTGGTCAGATTATCAACCGGGAAAATTCCATTCTTTGCACCGGCCTCAATTGCCATATTTGCAATTGTGAAACGGTCATCCATTGTGAGGTTCTTAATGCCCTCTCCCGTAAATTCCATTGATTTGTAAAGTGCTCCGTCAACACCAATCATTCCGATTATATGAAGGATTACATCCTTACCACTGATGTAAGGTGCCTTCTCGCCAACAATATTAAACTTGATTGCTGATGGAACCTTAAACCATGCCTTACCTGTCATCATGCCTGCTGCCATGTCGGTTGAACCTACGCCTGTTGAGAAGGCACCGAGTGCACCATAGGTACAAGTATGAGAGTCAGCACCGATACAGGTCTCGCCTGCTACGATAAGTCCTTTTTCAGGAAGAAGTGCATGTTCAATACCCATATCTCCTACGTCAAAGAAGTTAGTAATTTCATTTTCACGTGAGAAGTTACGAACACATTTACAGTGTTCTGCACTCTTTATGTCTTTATTTGGTGTGAAGTGATCCATTACAAGGGCAATTTTGTCCTTGTCGAACACCTCTTTTTTATCAAATTTGTCAAGCTCATGAATAGCTACCGGAGTTGTAACGTCATTTCCTAAAACGAGATCAAGATTAGCTTCAATAAGCTGACCTGCTTCTACGCTTTCAAGTCCGGCATGGGCTGCCAAAATCTTTTGTGTCATTGTCATTCCCATATATCTTTCCTCCAAATTATTTTTTAACCTTATCTGAAAAGTCCCCCGCTTCTAAAGCGGTGATATGTTACCCCAAAAGACTAGCTTTTGGGATAACATGACTTTTCAGCATCAGTAGGAGGCTAGACTCCTACTGATGAGCCACGAAGTGGCTTTAAGGTTATGAGCAAGTAGCGAAGCGGATTGCGAATATCCTCTTTGATTCAGTTGCAATAGTTTTATTATTTTATGGTCTGAGGCCAAAATACTTCATTTTCAAACTGCTTTACTATTTGCTTATTAACCTTTATGCCATTTTGTGGCACTTAGATTATATATACTTTTACAATATCAAAGCTTAACCTGCAAGCAGATTTACTATATGCAGGTTAAGCTTAAATGTTAAGTTTAAAGCTTTCCAGCCTTCTTTGCACGATTAACAGCTGAGAACAATGCGCTGATAGAGGAAGCGATAATATCATCCTCAAGGCCTGTGCCCCAGCTTACCGAACCATCAGGAAGCTGAATGCTTACATAAGAAACTGCCTGTGATTTAGAGCCGAGATCAAGAGCGTGCTCTTCATAGGTGAGGTGATCAAACTTAACACCATGGGCTCTGAGTGCATTGGCTACGGCATCAAGACGGCCATTGCCATAGGCGATGATTTCTTTTTCTTTTTCTCCATCTTTAATGGTGAGGCTTACTCTTATGTCTTTAACATTGATGTCCTCATCACGCTGGAAATGGTAATCTATCTTTTGAATTTCATCATTTACATTTACATAGAGCTTCATGAAGTTCTCATAAACCTCTTCTGCTGAAAGCTCTTTGTGAAGTCTGTCTGAGATACCTTTTATGGTATAGCTTACATCTTCACTCATCTTCTTTGGAATCTTGTAGCCATAACGTGTCTCCACGAGGTAACCGATTCCGCCCTTACCTGACTGAGAGTTGATTCTGATTACGTCAGTCTCATACTCACGTCCGACATCATGTGGATCAATTGGAAGATAAGGTACTGTCCAATGGTCAGGATGCTTTTCTTCAATCCACTTCATTCCCTTTGCGATAGCATCCTGATGAGAGCCGGAGAAGGCAGCAAATACAAGCTTGCCACTGTAAGGTGAACGCATTCCAACCTGCATACCTGTAACCTTTTCATAGAGTGAAACAATCATCGGCATGTTTGTAAAATCAAGTCCGGGTTCAACGCCCTGCATATACATATTCATGGCAACTGTGATTATATCCACGTTACCGGTTCTTTCTCCATTGCCAAAGAGTGTGCCTTCAACTCTGTCAGCACCTGCAAGAATTCCAAGCTCGGTATCTGCAACTGCACAGCCTCTGTCATTGTGAGGATGAAGTGAAACCTCAACAGCATCACGATACTTTAAGTTGTCACTCATGTATTCAATCTGATTAGCGTAAACATGAGGTGAAGCAAGCTCAACTGTTACAGGGAGATTGATTACAACCTTTTTATCAGGAGTTGGCTTCCATACATCAAGTACGGCATTACAGATTTCGAGTGCGAACTCAGGCTCTGTGCCTGTAAAGGATTCCGGTGAATATTCGTAACGGAAGTCAACACCCATCTCCTCTGCTATTTCATTGCAAAGCTTAGCACCCTTTACTGCGATATCAATAATTTCTTCTTTTGACTTTCTGAATACCTGCTCACGCTGAGCAACACTCGTTGAATTGTAAAGATGAACGATTGCATTCTTTACACCCTTAAGTGATTCAAAGGTCTTTCTGATAATATGGTCTCTTGCCTGAGTAAGAACCTGAATGGTTACGTCATCAGGAATGAGATTTCTGTCTACGAGTGCACGAAGGAAATTGTACTCTGTGTCACTAGCAGCAGGGAAACCTACTTCTATTTCTTTAAAGCCTACCTCAACCAAAAGCTTGAAGAAGGAAATCTTCTCTTCAAGGCTCATTGGGGTAATCAAGGCCTGATTGCCATCACGAAGGTCAACTGAACACCACTTAGGTGCTTTTTCAATATGATCCTTTTGGGCCCATTTCATTTCGGTCTTAGGTGGCAAATAATATTGTCTTGTATATTTGTTAGCTTCTTTCATACTTAAACATCCCTTTCACCGTTTTTTCTTTTTTCAATGTACGTAGTTTAACATAGGATTTTTAATGTGTCAACGAACCTTATTAATCATTATATTGATTTTTTTTAATCTGATAGGCTTATTTTAGGTGTACTCATTTGATATTTTTTGCCAAAATCTTTGATAGCTTCTTATTAAAGCGGATATTCAAGGTCAGCTTCGCTACTTGCTCATAACCTAATCTCACTTCGTATCTAATCAGTAGAAGTTTGTGCTCCTAATAAAGTCGAAAAGCCCCTCCTCACCGATTTTTGAGCGGTGGGAGGGGCCTTTGGGATAAGTTTAAATTTTAATTCTTCTTTGTAAATGACCAACTATCCCATGATGGTGTGAAAGTATTTCCGCTTACGTAACCATTAAATGAATCATAGCCATAATAAGAACCATCTGTTCTTTCAGTTACCCAGCCAGCATTATCATCGAAGTATATCTTCATTGAAGCGCTATCATCACCAGGTTGATATTCAACGTAGGCATTCCATGAATATCTTCCATTTTCATCCGTCTTAATTGCGACAACTGCTGTTAAATATCCATCTTCATTAAGAGTATCGGAAATAACAATACTAGCAGGATTGCCACTACTATCTTTACCTGACCATGTACCAACAGCATCGCATGTAACTGCTGTTGTAGTTATATCATCCCAATCGTTAAGTGACCATCCATCAGATGAATCGTAATAGAACTTTAGTGTAGCTGTTACAGTTGCAGTAACATCTGAAGATGTAAAGGTATACTCAACTGCTGCATAAGCATAATTAGAGCCATCAAGTTCAGGGTCTGTAAAGCTAAAGTCAGAAATATTTACGGAGCCTGTGTAATATCCACATCCTGAGACTTTGAAGTACCAATCCTTTGCTCTCAGTGCATCCTTAACATCATCCGATGTCAAATCAAATAAATATTCTTCGTTGAATTCGCTGTCATAGTCTTTGTCTACTTCTGAAGATTCAAGATTCCAACCAGAACTAAAGCTATAAGTAAAGTCCGCAGTAATTGTGATAGTCTTTGTAGAATAATCATCCTTAACAACTGCTTCTGCTGTTACTTTGTCTGAAAGTGATGAGCTGTCAAAATCATGGCTCTTAATTGTAACAGAATCAAAGTCATCGAAGGTAAGCTCAGAGTCATCTTCAAAATAGTAGTAATAATATCCATACCACCAATCCTGGCTAAAGGAGCTCTTAATCATTTCAGCTGCATCATCATCATTGAGTTCTTCGTTAAGTTCAAATTCCGGATCACCATCAAGCTCAAAGGTGCTTGTATAAGCATACCAGGTATCTGAATATGAAGAATAGTTAAATGTAGCATTCATCGTAAGAGTATAAGAAATTTCCTCAGTCTTTCCTGTAATGGTAAGGTTTGCAGTATCAGAAAGCTCATCATTATCTACATTATGACTGTTGACTTTTACAGAAAGCTCATCTGCATCATAGAAATAGATAGTGCATGAGTCTGTGCTTAAATAGCAGTAATTACCGTCATCAGAAAGTACTGCTGCTGCATCCTCATCAGTTATACCGAGAAGTTCATAGGTGGTTTCATCGGTAATTTCGATGTCGCCCTTAACCTTCCAGGTCTTGTCATCCTTAAGCTTGAATGTAAGCTTATAGCCTGTTGTTGCATTAACAGAGCCTGATGATACTACAACTGTTGCTTCAACTGTTGCCTTATCTTTATCATCATTAAGTTTAACTTTGTCAAGAGTGATGGTATAAGTAGAATCATCTTCCTTTGATGAATCATCTTCGCTGTCAGCGTCTTCATCATCGCCATCATCTTCATCCTCGTCATCATCTTCGTCATCACTATCATCAGAACCACCAGGGAGATAGCCTGCATCCTGAAGTGCTTTTTCTACATCACTTTCTGTTGGTTCTTTAACCCCACAGGCTGTAAATGCAAAAAATGCCAGCATAACAAAAAGACAGACAATTAAATATTTAATTTTCTTCATTTTGTTCCTCCTCATGTAATAAAACATTTTCTAAAATGTATCACATATACATGAATTTGTCAAAATTTTATTTGTTATTAATAATTATATTATTTGTTATTAATAATTATATTTAATTTGCGTTCTTAGTAAAGGACCAGCTGTACCAGGTTTCTTCCGGAGCGAAGGAGTTACCTGAAAGAACGCCACTGAAATTACTATAGCCATAATAATTTTCATCAGTTGGCTCTGTCAGCCAATCAGTGAAATAAATCTGCATTGAAGTATTTTCTTCACCAATCTTGTATTTGTCCAGGTAAGCTTCCCATGAATAATTGCCATTTTCTTCGCTTTCAACAATAACTACAACCTTAGGATAACCATTTTCATTTAAATCCTTTGTAATTTCAAAGGTTGTTGTATTGTTGTCATCATCAAAGCCATCCCATTTGCCGGTTGCACTACATGTGAATGAGACCAAGGTCTGGTCGTATACTCCGTAGAGACTCCAGCCTGAACCATCAAAGTAAAATTCCAGGCTACAGTCGAATTCAATTTCTACATCTTCATAGGTGAAGGAAATTGTTGCAGGAGTTTCTGCATATCTGGAGCCATCAGGCTCAACATCACCATAATCAACTTCTTCGATTTCACATTCAGACATATAATAATATGCGCCACAGGCATAGAAGCTATAATTATTATTCTTAAGCTGTCTTGCTATCTGGTCGGTTGTAAGTGAGAATTTATAGTCTGAGCTGTAATCATAGGTATAATCATCCTGGACATCATAGTAATAATTATACTGCCAGCCATTCTCAGCTGAGCCTGCTCCTGCATAATTATATATAAATTCAGCAACCATAGCAAAATCATACTGATAATAATCAACTTTGCCGACAACCTCGAGTGAAACCGTATCGGTCATTGTATCAGCATCTATATCGTGGTCAACTATTGTGATACTGCTTACATTTGCCCAGTTGATATAATAATCGTCGGGCATCGTTACGCCCATCATATTTTCAGATAATATTTCAGCAATTTCTTTATCAGAAATTTCACCAACAAGTACTACAGAGGAAGCATCCTGACCTGCAGAAACATTGGTTACCTGCCATTTATCATTTTTGTATTTAAAGGTCAGATTGTAATCAGTGGTTCTTTCAATCGGTCCTTCATCTTCCACCAGGGTAGCACTTACATTGGCCTGATCTTCATCATCAATCAGTTCAATTTTATTTACCTTTACACTATATTCAATTTCAACCTTTGTGCTTTCTTCGCCCTCTGTATCCTCAGTGGTATCAGCTTCATTCTGAATCACTCCGGCAGTTACAAAGGCCGCTTTAACATCCTCCTCAGTAGGGTCCTCGAGGCCACAGCCGGTACCCAGGATTGTAACAGTTAAAATAAGCATAAGAAAAAGTATAAATCTATTATTTTTCACAGCTTTCTCCTTATAACATGTATATAGTGTCAAGATTACCACAATATATGGTATTTGTCAAATTTTTGCAGATAAACATAGGTCGACCGAAGAATTTTAAAATAAGGCCAGTTAAGAAAATGGTCGACCGAAGAATATGATGTGCCAAGTGCACGAGCACAAGTGCTCGTTTATCATGCACTTGTGCACATGATATTCTTCGGTCTCCCCTCAATAATCACAAAAAAAAGACTGGCCTTATTATTCACATTTTTCACAATATTCTTCGGTCGACCCTCAATAATCACAAAAAAACAGACTGTCCTTATTATTCACATTTTTCACAATATTCTTCGGTCGACCCTCAATAATCACAAAAAAACAGACTGGCCTTATTATTCACATTTTTCACAATGTGCTTCGGTCTCCAAATGAAATTTACCAAAACAAATTATGACAAATAGAAAGGGCTTCTCCGAGAGGAGAAGCCCCTTGACTATTTAGCCCTTGACAGCACCCATTGCTACTCCGCCTACGATGTATTTGGAGAGGAAGAGGTAAACTATAACTACAGGGAAAATTGCGAATGCTATCATCATGTAAACTTTACCCATATCAAAGTTTGCATAGTCTTCTGATCTTAACTCTGCAATAATGATTGGGAGTGTTTTTTTATTTGATGAATTTAAAATTCTTGCCGGCATGAAGTAATTATTCCAGCTGCTTACGAAAGTAAAGATTGCCTGTACGGCAATTGCCGGTTTCATGATTGGAAGAATTATTTGGTTAAAGGTTCTGAATTCACCCGCACCGTCAATTCTTGAGGCTTCAATAATTTCAAGTGGAAGTGTTGAATCCATGTACTGCTTCATATAGAAGAAGGTTGCAGGCGCTGCTATTGAAGGAATGATGAGTGGAATGAAACTATCCATCAGCCCTACTTTGTTCATTAAGTTAATGAAACCGAGTGCAGTTACCTGTGTAGGAATCATCATGACTGCAAGTATGAATGTATACATAAATTTCTTTAATTTGAATTCATATGTATGTATTGCATAAGCAGTCATCGTTGAGAAATAAACACATAATAACGCTGAAAGTGCTGAAATAATAACACTGTTTCTAAGTGGAACCCATGTCTTATTTACATTGCTCATTGCGTTTTTCCAGTTATTTGCAAAATTCGAACCCGGAACAGGCTTAAATCTTGAAGTAATTTCCTGATGTGTCTTTGTAGTATTAATTAATAGAAAATAGAACCAAATCAAGCAAAGAAGAGAGAAGAAAATGAGCACAATATAAGCTATTGCTCTTCTTGCTCTTAAGCTGGCGCTGGCACTATTTTCATTATTTTTGGCTCTTGCCATAGCTCTTTCCTCCTATGCTTTCTTAATTTTATCTCTATTTCCAGTGAAATAGAATACAATCAAACTCAATATACCTGTAACTATAAACATAATTACAGAAATCGCACCACCGGCGCCATAGTTCTTACTCTTGAGATTTTCATTCAAGTACATAATCATTGTCTTTACACTGGCAACACCACTTGAAGTAAGAGGAGTTCCCTGACCATTTGTCAAAATCTGTGGTACATCGAACATCTGTAAACCACCGATAAGTGATGTAATCATTACATAAATCAAAATTGGCTTTAACAATGGTAATGTAATTTTGAAGAATTTCTGTTTTGAGCTTGCACCATCTACCTCTGCTGCTTCGAAAAGAGAAGTGTCAATTCCAAGCATACCTGCGAGAAGAAGAATTGTTGTGTTACCAAACCACATTAAAAAGTTCATTAAACCAACCAAGCTTCTTGTTGCAATTACAGAGCTGAAGAACTTAAATGGTTTATCTAAAATCCCAGCACTTACAAGAAGTGAATTGATAGGACCTGTCTCGCTAAACAAAGTAAAGAAGAGCATTGAAAAAGCTGATGCCATTATAAGATTAGGCAGATAGATAACTGTCTTAAAGAATCCGGCGGCTTTTAAGTTAAGTCTATTGTCAGAGAACCATGCTGCTAAAAGCAAGGATACAATTATCTGTGGTATAAAGCCTATAATCCAAAGGATAAGTGTATTCTTGAGAAGTGGGAAGAAAATACCTGCTGAAAACAGGTTCTTGTAATTTTCTAAGCCAACCCAGTTAGGACCTACTTCAAAAAGACCAAGTCTAAAATAATGCTCATAAAAGCTGTTATAAATTGTTGAGATAAGTGGTATCAGCTGGAATGCAAGATATACCACAACAAACGGAATAAGGAAAATGTAACCCCATTTATTATAGCGCACTACCTTGTGATTAGATTTTGTATTACTCATAGTAACACCCTCCATCCGTAATCAATATTTTATGAATAAATAAACAAGGTTTTAGCCTTGTAACAAAATCATGCCTGCCTGACCAGGCAGGCAGGCATGATTTATTAATCATCCATTCTAAAAATATCTAGTATCAAAGCGGATATTCGCAATCCGCTTCGCTACTTGCTCATAACCTTAATGCCACTTCGTGGCTCATCAGTAGGAGTTTGAACTCCTACTGATGCTGAAAAGTCCCCCCGCTTAAGAAGCGGGGGACTTTTCAGATAAGGTTAAATACTTATTAGTATGTTAATTCAGGATAGCTTGTCTGAACAGCTGTATAGAATGAATTCAAAGCTGTATCATAATCAACATTACCCTGGAAGTACTCAAGCATTGCTGACTGGAACTGCTCGTTGCAGATCTGGTCATAAGCTGAAATGTTATTTAAGCTGATATCAGAAATTCCATCAATATATAACTGGTAAGGATTCTGTCCACCGAGCATCTTATCTTCATAAGTTTCATCATCAGCAAGTGTCTTAAGAATTGAAGAATTATTTACACAGTCACCCTTCTCTGTACAAATCTTTGTAAGGATATCTGTATCTGTTGTCATTGTTAAGATGATCTGTTTAACAAGGTCTGCATTGTCAGTACCGTTAGCTGCACAAATCCATGTACCACCCCAATAGAAGTTCTGAGGACCTGCACAAGCACCCCAGTCACCATCAAGACCTGCACCTGCCATTGAAAAGTCGATTAACCAAGCTGGTCCAAAGTAAGCAAATACGTTAGATCCATCAGCATAACCTGCACTCCAATCTGATGACCAAAGTGTTGTTGTTCCAGTATAGCCTGCATCTACGAGAGCCTTTGAATCTTCAACCCACTTAGCAATGTTTGCATCGATATTAATCTTGCCATCATCAGTAACCCACTTAGAAGTTACATTGTTTGAATATACACGATAGCTGTCTACTGCTGAACATGTAATCTGGTAACCATTGTTTGAAAGCTCTTCTGCTGTATCTACGAAAGTATCCCAATCCTTAACGTGCTCCTGAACTGCATCCGGATCATCTGTTCCCCAAACTGCATTTGCTATTGATCTTCTGTAAAGAAAAACACCAGAGCAAGCCTGCCATGAAAGACCTTTAAGTTTACCGTTTGAATCAGTAGCAATATCCTTTGTGTACTGATACATATCTGAAATATCTGAATCAGAGATTCCTAAATCTGCCATTGAAAGTGTATAGTCAGAATCAATATACTTGATAGCATAGTCAGCTTCAACAAGGAAGATATCTACCTTATCATCAGCAGCTGCAGAAGACTGGTTTGAAAGAGCCTCATCAAGCTTTGTCTGGTAAACACCATCAGTATTGGAGTTTGTAATCCACTTAACTGTTACATCGCCAATCTTGCCTTCTTCATCACTAACCTTCTCATAGTTTGGATAATAGTCCTCAACTCTTGTTCTCCACTCCTCATTCCAAACATAAATGTTAAGAACCTTGCCATCACTTGATGACTCTGAAGTTGTTGAACCACTGTTGCTGTTGCTGTTGCTGCTGTCACCACATGCTGTAAGCATTGAAGCAACCATAGCTGCTGTCATAAAGACACATAATGCCTTTTTTCTCATTACTTTTACCTCCTAATTTAAAAATACGAGTGCATTAGTTTTGTTTAATTTTTAAACAAAATGTTGGTCATTCCTACAGCATTATTGATACTGAATAGTTTTTGTATCCCCCGCTGTCCCTAAATAACCTCATACACGTACTATAAACCATTTCTCCAAAAATTACAAGAAGTTTTTTCACTTTTTCTATGCAAATTGTACATATTCTTTTCACAAAACTAGTCGTTTATTGGTATTTTTTAAGGTTTTACGACGATTGGTTATATCCACTGTCGTAATTATTACTTATTTTCGCTTAAATTTTGACACATTTTTATACATCTGAAGGCTTTTTAACATATTATTTTACATGTAACAAAACTGTAATATTTTTTAGTTTAATTTTCTAATAGATATATACAAATAACTTTTCAGCATCAGTAGGAGGCTGGACTTCTACTGATGGGCCACGAAGTGGCTTTAAGGTTATGAGCAAGTAGCGAAGCGGACCAGGAATATCCACTTTAGATATGTGTTTGACAACAAAAATCCCTGCCCCCCATTTTTAATGGGAGCAGGGATACAATTTACAGTGAATATTTTTCCTGATACTGATTTAGATAATTTCTATATCTGTCATCCTTTATCTCACGAAGTGAGTTTACATACTCATGAGTATCGAATACAGAGACATTTAATTCGATAAGTGCTACTGCAAGATTTGAGCAGTGGCCTGCTACTCTTTCGTAATTCATTAAAAGATCATTGAAGACAAAGCCTAGCTCGAGTCCACACTCACCCTTCTGTACACGCTGTATGTGACGCGTCTTAAGTTCATTGCAAAGGATTTCAATCATTTCCTTTAGTGGCTCTACCTTGTAGGAGCTGTCTACATCTCCTTTTACAAAGGCATGGAAGGACATGTCCACTATTTCCTTTACTGCCTCCTGTAAAAGCATTAGCTCACTTTTGGCTTCATCGGAGAACTGTATCTTCTTTTCATTCATTTCAAGTGCCAGCTCGGCAATATTTACTGCATGGTCTGACATTCTTTCGAAATCGCTGATTGTATGAAGAATAAGTGATACCTGACTTGAATCCTCAGCTGACATTTCTGCACCGGTCAGCTTTATGAGATATGTACCGAGGTGATCCTCATATTTGTCAATGGCCTCTTCCTTCGTTTTTACTTTGTCATATTTGTCCTTTTCAAAATTACTGAGAAGGTTCATGGCTCTAAAAACGTTCTTTCTGGTCTTGTCTGCCATTGCGAAAAGAACCATTCGGCTTTGTTCAATGGCAATTGGAGGGTACTTGAGGAATCTTTCTTCAAGCCTGTCAATATTCGCAAGATCATCTTCATCATCTGCTGCATCAGGTATAATTCTGCAAATAAGCGATTCAATACCTTTGATGAACGGACAAAGTGAAAGAACGGTAAGTATTCTGAATATTGTATTGACGAGTGCCACTGATACAGGTGTCATTACATGATTCAGGAAGCTGAAATTTACAAAGGCATTAACACCATAGAAGATTATGCCCCAGATTACTGCTCCAAGCAAATCTATTAAAAGATAGATTACTGCTGTTCTCTTACCATTTGTGTTTGCTCCAATTGCAGACAAAAGAACCGGAACTGCTGCACCGATACCAATACCAAGAATAATCGGATAAGCTGTTGCAAAGCTGATTGCTCCTGTTACTGAAAGTGCCTGTAAAATACCAATTGAGGCTGATGCACTCTGAAGTACTGCCGTTATGGCCATTCCAAGAAGAATTCCAAGGAATGGATTTGAGAATGAAGAAATCGCACTTTTAAAGGTTTCACTGTCTTTAAGTGGAGAAACTGCACTACTCATTGATGTCATGCCATACATGAGTACTGAAAAACCTAAGAGAATTTCGCCGACATTTTTCTGTGTTCTTCCCTTGCAGAACATTCTGAGAATTATGCCAATTACTGCAACTACTGCCGTAAGTGTTGCTGTTGAAAGAAGGCTTGCTATGCCGCTGCCGGTACCCATGTAAGAAAGACAGAGTACCCAGCCGGTTACACTGGTGCCGATGAGGGCTCCCATTATGATACCGATGGCCTGGTAGACCTTCATCATACCCGAGTTTACAAATCCGACAATCATGACTGTTGTAGCCGACGAGGACTGAATAACAGCCGTTACAAAGGTTCCAAGCAGGATACCTTTAAAGGGTGTATTGGAGAGCTTATAAAGAATAACCTCCAATTTGTTTCCTGCTACCTTTTTGAGTGCGTCGCCCATTATGGTCATTCCAAAGAGGAATAATGCAACACCACCCAACAAGGATAATACATTTGATATGCCCATTCTTACTCCTTCGTAATAAATGTTTTCAATATTTAAAGTTTCACTTTTACAATTACTATTTTTACTATATTTTTTTCAATAATTCAATAGGCAATTTGCTAAGATAATCAGGCTGAATATTATAAAAAACTAACTGAATTTAATAATATCGAACACATTTACAAGAATCAATAAAAAAAGAGTGGACGAAGCCACCCTTTTTTTCATGTCTTACAAAAAATTCACCAATGTATAAACATGGTTATTAAACTTAGTTTCTAAAACATAGTTCAAATCAAAGCGGATATTCCTGGTCCGCTTTGCTACTTGTTCATAACCAAAAACTCACTTCATGGCTAAGATTACTTTATGATATTATTCACAGACTACCCTGTTCTTGCCTTCACTCTTTGCTTTGTAGAGGTATTTATCAGCCTGTCTGAAGAATTCTTCCGAATTAACTCTTATATCTAAGTGCTTGCAGACACCACAGCTGAAGGTTATGGAGCGATTACACCATTCAAAATTGTGGCTGCTGAATTTTTCAAGAACCTCTTCCATAATTGCTTTTGATTCATGCAAGCCTTTTCCTATGAAAATAACGGAAAATTCCTCACCACCGTACCTGCATACGATTTGGTCCTTGCAAACCTCCTTGAGTGTATTTGCAAGGAAAATCAGGACCTCGTCACCTCTGGAATGTCCATAGGTATCGTTGACTGATTTGAAATTATCAATATCTACAACTGCAATACAGAGCTTCTGATTCGTTTTGTCGGTTTCCCTTATCATACGGTCGAGTTCGTCATAAAAGGCTGTATGATTGTAAAGTCCTGTCATCATGTCTATTGAAACCTGATTTTCAAGATTCTCCTGATTTTTCAGCTGCTGTTCAAGATATTTATTGTTTATCTGAACATACTGGAGAATAATGCGGCTAAGTACCAATGAAAGCAAAGCAACTAATACGGCAATAAAGCCCTGCGTAACCATTGCAAACATATCTAATTTTTCCTGATAAATAAAGCAGAAGCAAACTACTGCTACAATACAGAAAACAGATAATTCAACAGAAAAGCGTACAAATTTTTTATCGCCCCAAATTGCAGAAATAAAAATCGGAAGTATAATTACACTCCAGGAAACAGTATAGGAGCAATGAGCCACTGCATTTATAAAGCCTACTGCTGTAAGTGCAACAATTAAAACATACTGCTTTCTTTCTCTTTTTATATTGGGTGAATCAAGTGTGAGATAATTGGCTGCGTAGACACCTGCATTAAGCACAAGCGGAAGAATACAATGAATACCCATATAATGCTTGTATTCTTTATAATTGTAGTCTCCAATTTTGTAAGCAATAATGCCAAATACAGCTTCAATTAAAAATGAAGAAATGATATAAATCAGTAAAATTCGGTTGAAAGTTTTGACTGTACCCCCATAAAGATCTTTCATATTTACTTCTACCCTTCTCTCAAAATGAATAATTGGCGATTAGCCTAATGATTTACTCTATTTTACACGATATTTTGTAGAATTTCAACACTAATTTACTTTTTATTAAAGATTTTACAGAGGGAACAAAGTACGGGGACACAGTCCACATGCAACTCTTACAAGTTGCATGTGTCTTATGTCCCCAGTTGTTCTACGGTAGCTTTTCACAATGTATGGGGTGTCCCCAGTTGTTCTACGGTAGTTTTTATAAATGTTGTATTATTAGATTAACGAACGTATAATCTCTTCTGCTTCTTTGATATTTGCTTTTCCTTTTGTGGCTTTCATGATATAGCCGAACATTACGTTGATTGCTTTATCTTTGCCATTTTTGATATCTTCAACCGCTTTTGGATTTGCATCAACTGCTTCTTGGCAGATTTTTCTTAGGTCATCTGCTGATATTCCTGCTGTATCTTCTGCTTTTACATAATCTGATACAGGCTTGCCTGATAAAATCATTTCTGAAAGCACTTCTACTGCTTTATTGAAATTGAGTTTTTTATCATCCACGAGCTTGACAAGCTTCGTCATTTCCTCTACGGAGGTTTTTATTTCAAAGCTTTCTTTTTCTTCTTCGGTACTCATGCCTGTATAAATACCTCTTATTATGAGATTGGAGGTATTCTTTGGTGAGCCGCCTTTGTCAAGCACTGCCTCGAAAAATTCCGTTACTCGTCTATACTTATAAAGCTGATTTGCACTTTCTGCTGATAGTCCAAGCTCTTCAATATAACGTTTTCTTTTTGGTGATGGCAATTCCGGCAAGGTGCTTTCAAGCTGCTCTACTTCCTCTTGTGGAATGAAGAATCTGAGAATATCCGGTTCCGGGAAATATCTGTAATCATCAGAATTTTCCTTTACTCTCATAACGGATACACTGTCTGAGCCTGCATCATATCTCATTGTTGCCTGAACAACCGGCTCGTTACTGTCAATTAAATCTGCCTGTCTTTCTGCCTCAGCTGCAATTGCCTTGGTAATGTTTGTCAGTGAATTGATATTCTTAAGCTCAGTTCTTGTTCCAAATGGAGTTCCCGGCATGTGAAGTGAGATATTTACATCACATCTCATTGAGCCCTCCTGCATTTTACAGTCAGATACTCCGACATAACGCATGATAAGCTGAAGCTTTTCAGCATATTCCTTAGCTTCCTCGGCTGTTCTTATGTCAGGTTCGGAAACTATCTCAATAAGAGGCACACCACCTCTGTTATAGTCTATATAGGTCTGACCATTTTCATGTACAAGCTTTCCTGCATCCTCTTCAATATGGATACGAGTAATGCCTATTTTCTTTCCACTGTCAAGCTCAATATAACCATTTTCACATACAGGCTCATCAAACTGCGAAATCTGGTAAGCCTTAGGCAAATCAGGATAACAGTAATTCTTTCTGTCCATGTGAGAATTGTTATTAATTTTGCAGTTTACAGCTCTGCCCGCACGCACTGCAAACTCAACAACGCTTTTATTCAGAACAGGAAGTGCTCCGGGCTGACCGGTACATACCGGACAGCAATGTGTATTTGGTGCTCCACCAAAGGCTGTTGTACAGCCACAGAATATTTTTGTTTTAGTGGCAAGCTCAATGTGAGTTTCTATACCACATATCATTTCATATTTCACAGCTTTACACCTCCCACTTCAGGAACTACATCCTTATTTCCCTGTTCATAGAAATAGGCTGCCTTTAAAATGCCTGCTTCATCAAATTTCTTTCCAATTATCTGCATTCCTATTGGAAGCTTCTTTGCATCAGTTCCTACCGGAAGTGAAATTGCTGGAAGGCCGGCAATATTTACAGGTACAGTTGCAATATCTGAAAGATACATTTCGATGCTGCTTTGACCTGAATATCCTAGTTCAAAGGCTGTATTTGGTGCTGTAGGTGCAATAATCACATCACATTTCTCAAATACTTTTTCGAAGGATTTAATTATTTCATTTCTTATTATACATGCTTTCTTATAATAAGCATCATAGTAACCGCTTGAAAGTACATAGGTTCCAAGCATGATACGTTTCTTAACTTCTTTGCCAAAGCCTTCACTTCGTGTTTTATATACCATGTCGTCTACGCTGGTATAATCTGAAGCACGATAACCATATCTGATTCCGTCATAGCGGCCCAGATTACTTGAAGCTTCTGCACAGGCAATAATATAATAAACAGGAAGGCTGTCCTTAAGAGCCGGAATTGAAATATCTACAACTTCCGCTCCATTTGCCACATAATAATCTACTGCTTTCATAATTGAAGCTTTAATTTCTTCATTTATGCCTTCAAAATATTCCTTTGCAATGCCTATTCTAAGTCCCCTGCAATCGCCCTCAAGTCCATCTGCTAAAGCAGTCATATCTACATTTTCACTGGTCTGGTCTAATTCATCTCTGCCCTTTATTGCATCGAAAACGAGTGCGGCATCCTTAACGGAGGTGGTTAATGGTCCTATTTGGTCAAGTGATGAGCCATAGGCAATAAGACCATAACGTGAAACTGCTCCATAGGTAGGCTTAAGGCCGACAATACCACAGAAGGATGCAGGCTGTCTGATTGAGCCACCTGTATCTGAACCGAGTGCATAAGGAGCAATGCCTGCGGCAACGGCTGCTGCCGAACCACCTGAAGAGCCACCTGTTACATAAGCTGTATTTCTTGGATTAAGTGGGGCTCCATAGCAGCTTGTCTCTGAGGTAGAGCCCATTGCAAATTCATCCATATTTGTTTTGCCGAGCATTACTGCACCTGAGCCTAATAGCTTTTCCCAAACAGTTGCATTATAATATGGTCTGAAGCCTGTCAATATTTTTGAACAGCAGGTAGTCAAATCGCCGTCACTGCAAATGTTGTCCTTTAATGCCATAGGTATGCCACAAAGTGCTCCTGCATTTCCATCACTAATTAATTCATCAGCCTTCTTAGCAGCTTCTCTTGCAGCATCAAAGGTGGTATGCACATATGCATTAATTTCAGGATTTATTTTTTCAATTTCCTTTATATATTTTTCCGTCAGCTCTACAGATGAAATTTCTCTGCTTTTAAGGAGTGAGGAAATATGTGTAAGTTGTTCTTTCATGCTATTATCCTTTTTATCAAATTCTGATTAGCGTCCGGTCTTAACTACTTTCTTAACTACAAGCAGTTAATAACCTTTTAATCATATTCTGACTAGTGTCCGGTCTTAACTGCTTTATTAACTACAAGCAGCTAATGATCTTTTAATCATATTCTGATTAGCGTCAAGTCTTAACTGCTTTCTTAACTACAAGCAGCTAATGACCTTTTAATCATGTTCTGATTAGTGTCCAGTCTTAACTACTTTCTTAACTACGAAGTAGCCTTTATCTCCATTTACATTAGAAAGAATTTTCTCATTAGGAAGAGATTCCTTAACCTCATCCTCCCTGAGCTCGTCACAAAGAACAGTCTTTGCTCCAACATTCTTTATTTCATCTGTTCCACCGACTACGGAATTATTTATGGTATCGGCAAAGGCTATGATATCATCCATGTCGCCCATAAATTCGTCAAACTCTTCATCTGAGAAGCGAAGTCTTGCAAGCGTAGCAAGCTTATTCATATCTTCTTTAGAAATCGTCATGACTACCTCCTTATATACTTTATCTAATTTTGATGTGAACCTCTCGAAGCTGCTGCTCTGTTACTTCATTTGGTGCGCCACACATTAAATCCTGAGCCGTAGCACTCATTGGGAATGGAATTACCTCACGAATGTTTTCTTCATTCTTAAGAAGCATTATCATTCTGTCTACACCAGGAGCCATTCCTGCATGAGGTGGTGCACCATATTGGAATGCTGTATAAAGTGCTCCAAATTTTGCCTTTAGAACTTCTTTATCATAGCCGGCAAGTTCGAAGGCCTTCTCCATGATTTCCATATCATGATTTCTTACTGCGCCTGAAGAAAGCTCAACACCATTACATACAATATCATACTGATATGCTAAAATGTCAAGTGGATCCATGTTATTTAATGCATCAAGTCCACCCTGTGGCATTGAAAATGGATTGTGTGTGAAACCAAGTGCACCTGTTTCTTCATCAATTTCATACATTGGGAAATCATTGATATAGCAGAAACGATATGCATTTTTTTCGATTATGTCAAGTCTCTTTCCGAGCTCTGTTCTAATCTGACCGGCATATTTTGCAGCTGTCATCTCGTCATCACAGATAAAGAAGATTGTGTCCCCTGCCTTAAGGTCAGCAAGCTCTGCAAGCTCCTTTTTCATATCATCCGGAATGAATTTATCAATTGGTCCCTTATAGGAGCCATCCTCCAAAACCTCTAAATAGCCGAGTCCGCCCATGCCAATTGAGGTTGCGAACTTGAGGAGCTTCTCATGGAAGCCTTTGCTCATCGTAGTATGTGCATTTATTGCACGAACTGTTTTATTTTGGAAAGCCTTAAAGGTACATCTGTTAAAGAACTCTGAAAGGTCAATTATTTCAAGTGGATTTCTTAAATCAGGCTTATCTGAGCCATATTTAAGCATAGCCTCTTTGTAGCTGATGATTGGATATGGTCCTTTTGTTACTGCATAACCCTCTGGTGCAAATTTTTCAAAAACTGCAGTAAGAACTTCCTCACCTACCTTGAAAACGTCTTCCTGAGTTGCGAAGCTCATTTCAAAGTCAAGCTGATAAAATTCTCCCGGTGAACGGTCTGCTCTTGCATCTTCATCTCTAAAGCAAGGAGCTATCTGGAAATATTTATCAAAACCGGAAACCATCAGAAGCTGTTTGTACTGCTGAGGTGCCTGTGGAAGTGCATAAAATTTTCCTTTATATCTTCTTGATGGAACAATATAGTCTCTGGCTCCCTCAGGACTTGAAGCACAAAGGATTGGAGTCTGAATTTCCATGAAACCAAGCTCTGTCATCTTCTGACGAAGATAAGCAATTACATTTGAACGGAAAATCATGTTATCCTTGACCTTTTTGTTTCTGAGGTCTAAGAATCTGTATTTAAGTCTTAAATCTTCTCTTGTCTCTTTTGAGGTCTGAATTTCAAATGGAAGCTGGCTTCTAACCTTTCCAAGAATATCTACGCTATGAGCTTCAAGCTCAATTGTGCCTGTTGCAATCTTAGGATTGTAGGTTTCCTCATCTCTCTTTTCAACAAGTCCTTTGATGCTTACGCAATCTTCCTTATTGATTCCATCTAAAAGAGTAGTATCTCTCATTACTACCTGAAATTCACCATACATATCTCTTAAATCAATGAAGGATACACCGCCATGGTCTCTTATGTTCTCTACCCAACCGGCTACCTGAATTTCCTGACCAATCATCTCTTCTGTCAGCTTGTCTAGTGTCAAATCTCTGTACATAAAATGTCCTCCCTAAAAATTTAAAAATAAAAAAAGTCCTGAACAAGCTAAATACCTGCTCAGGACGAAATATTCGCGGTGCCACCTGATTTACCGGTCTTACCGGTCTCCTCTACGGTTCTTTCAAACCCTACCGACTAACGTACGGCTTACGTCTTACCTACTAAACTTATCTTAGAAAAATCATTAATCATCATTTTTAAAAATAATTAACCATTATTGAAAAAACAATTAATCATCATTTTATAAATAATTAACCGTTATTGAAAAAACAATTAATCATCATTTTAAAAATAATTAACCGTTATTTAAAAAAACAGTTAATCACCATTGAAAAAGTCATTAATTATAAGTTTTTCAGCTTGAAGCTCGGAAGTGTTATTCACGTAAATTCATTCTACAGGTATTCCACCATCACCTGCTCTCTGGAAGCGATAAAATACGCTACTTCTCTTCGTCATTGCCTTTGGCTTATTCAGTTTACGGGAGTATCTTACATTAAATTTCCAATTTTGTCAACACTTTGTATACATGTTTTTAAAATGTTTTTAACCAAGTAAAGCTGCAACTTCATCCTTTGGCATAGCACCAATAGCCTTTGAAACCACTTCACCATTCTTTATTACTACGAACATAGGTATTGAAACAATTTTGTATCTGCTGGCTAAATCCATATTTTCATCAATATTTACCTTGCATACCTCATATTTCCCGTCAGCTTCTTCTGCAAGCTGTTCAATAATTGGTGACATCATCTTGCATGGACCACACCAATCTGCGTAAAAATCGACAAGAACAGGCTTGTCACCATTAATTAAATTTTCAAATTCTTCGGCATTTACTTTTAAATTACTCATCTTTTCCTCCTAAATTTTTTTAGACTAATATTTTAACCTTATCTGAATTATCAAGTAATAAAAGAAAAAGCAAGACTAATTACTTAGACTTGCTTAATTTGTTCTGCCGGCGACCGGGGTCGAACCGGTACGAAGTTTTACCCTCGCAGGATTTTAAGTCCTGTGCGTCTGCCTATTCCGCCACGCCGGCATGATATATAAGAAAAAGTGCTAAAAGCACTTTTAATTTTGAATGGGACCTACAGGGCTCGAACCTGTGACCCTCTGCTTGTAAGGCAGATGCT
>CAZVBH010000009.1:0-42229 GCA_964625275.1 uncultured Lachnoclostridium sp. | reverse complement strand
CAAAAAGACTTCTCGAATCACTGCCTTTTTCAAAGTAGGCTGCAATCATATTTGCAGTGATAGATTTTCCAAAACGGCGAGGACGACTGATGCAGACATAGCTTTGCTCGGTATTTAAAACCTGATTAAAAAAGTTAATCATATCTGTCTTATCTACATAAAGTCCTGAGTTTAAAACTCTGGTAAATTCTTCGTTTCCACGATTTAAAAACATTCCCATATAACACATCTCCTTCATGCTACGTCAAATTTCTGTCATAACCTCATTATATATTCCAAGAGTAAAATAACATACAAGTGATTAGAAGTAATCTTACTCAAAACGTTAATTCTAACTATTAGATTACTTTATTAACTAGTTATTAAATCATAACACAAGAATTTACAAATCGCAACCTAAGGTTACGGTTACTTAAAGCATAAAAGAGCAAATGATGCTTTAAAAATATTGTCTAAAGTAAAATCAAAGGTTAATTAATAGAAAATATGGTTGAAAAAGAATTCTGAAATGATATAATAAGAGATGGTGGGGTAAATTCGACATTTGCTTTCTTGTGGCAGTAAAGCCCGGCAGATGCGAAAGACCTTTGTAAAGACTTAATTATGGGGTATGTAATAATGGCAGGAGATTTTAGAGTTTGCCGCAATTGTAAGGCGGAAATTCCCAGAACGATTTTAGATCAAAATTTTTGTATTTGTCCGGAATGTGGAGCTTATTTACGCTTCCATGCGGCCAAAAGAATTAAATCACTCGCTGATGAGGGCTCCTTTATAAAATGGAAGAATCCGGAGCAGTTTAGTAATCCTTTAAAAGATGACAAATATGAGGAGACATATAATTCAGCTAAATCCAAGCATAACTTAAATGATGCAATTGTCGATGGCGAGATGACGATTGATGGCATAAAGGTGGCAATTGCAGTAATGGATACGCGTTTCATGATGGCCAGCATGGGGCATATTGTAGGTGAACGTGTAACTATACTTTTTGAAAGAGCTGCAAAAAGAAAGCTTCCGGTAATACTATTTTGCTGCTCTGGTGGTGCAAGAATGCAGGAAGGAATCGTTTCCCTTATGCAGATGGAAAAAACTGCTGCAGCCGTAAAAAAATATAGTGAAGCTGGAGGCTTCTATATTTCAGTACTCACAAATCCAACGATGGGTGGTGTGACTGCCAGCTTTGCAGTTCTTGCAGACGTAATTCTTGCAGAAAAAGGAGCAATGATTGGTTTTGCAGGTGCAAGAGTAATTCAACAAAATACAGGTGAAACCCTTCCGGAAGGCTTCCAGACTGCTGAATTTCAAAAAGAGCATGGCCTTGTAGATATCGTAGTGGAAAGAGAAACACTAAGGGATACACTTTCCAAGCTTTTAAGACTTCATCAAAAACCATCGATGAGATTTAAAAAATTTCCGGTAGACAAGGCTCTTTATGAAGAAAACGCAAAAAAAACTGAAAATGGCATGACAGCCTGGGAGACTGTAAGAACAGCCAGGGCTGCATCAAGACCTACAAGTGAAGAGTACATAGCTCAGCTGTTCCCGGACTTTATTGAGCTTGCAGGAGACAGAATTGAGTGTGATGACCATGCAATCATTGGTGGCATAGCTTCCTTTAATGGTTATCCGGTAACGGTAATAGGCCATCAAAAAGGCAAAGGCTCTGTTGAAGCGGCTTGCTACAGAAATTGGGGTATGCCATCTCCACAAGGTTACAGAAAAGCTGTAAGACTTGCAAAGCAGGCTGAAAAATATGGACGACCAGTAATATTCTTTGTGGATACGGTTGGAGCAGCCTGTGGAAAAAAGGCTGAAGAAACAGGTCAGGGCATTGCAATTGCAAATATTTTACAGGAAATGAGCGACTTGAAAACTCCAATACTTTCTATAGTAATTGGAGAAGGAGGCAGTGGAGGAGCCTTGGCACTGGGCGTTGCAAATGAAGTATGGATGATGGAAAATGCTGTTTACTCTATACTTTCACCGGAAGGTTATGCCAGTATTCTTTGGAAGGATAATTCAAAGGCGCCTGAGGCTGCTGAACAAATGAAGCTTGAGGCTAAGGATTTATTGAATCTTAGCATAATCGACAGAATCATATATGAAGATGAACCTGTAACAAGTGAAAATATTTCAGAAATTTGTTCAGTCATAAGTAATGACATTGCAGCATTTCTTAATAAATATATAAAAATGAGTCCTAAGATTGTTGCAAAAAAGAGATATCAGAAATTTAGACAATATTAAAACAAAGACAATATTTAAAATCGGTGGAAGAAATTCTACCGATTTTTTTTTGAAAATTTCCTGCTTCTTCAATTTGTATTTCAACATTAATGGCATACCTGGCTTCAGCTATATAGCTGTACTGTAACCTTTAATTCATCTTTGTCCTTTAATTCATATCTGACCTTATCAAATTATTTTATTTTGAGTATTTGCAAAAGGTCACACATGGAATATACTACGCTCATCAAATACAAATTGCGCATGGTTTATTTGACACAAGAAATTTTAATGAGAGGTTTACATAAATATGAAAGCAAATACTACTACGGGAACAAATTTTTCTAATGCAGAAATCACTGCAGCTACTGATTTTTCAGCAAATGGCTATAGTGACAGTAAAATTTTATTTTTAACAACAACAGCAATTTTCATTGCCCTGACTTATGTCTTTACGGCATTTATTAATATACAGCTTCCAATCGGTGGAAATGGCGGTTTAATTCATCTTGGAAATATTCCTTTATTTATCGCTGCTATTGTATTTGGCAGAAAGACCGGAATGCTTGCCGGTGGTGTAGGAATGGGATTGTTTGATCTTCTCTCCGGTTGGACCTCATGGGCACCTTTTACGTTCGTGATTGTAGGCCTTATGGGTTATACAGTTGGAAAAATTACTGAAAATCCAAAGCACCGTAAATATAGCTGGTACATTATTTCTATTATATCAGCCTGTGTTATTAAGATTGTTGGCTATTATATTGCTGAAGCAATTCTCTATTCAAGCCTGATTGTTCCTTTCGCTTCTATTCCCGGAAACATTATTCAGGTTGGATTTGCAGGAATTGTTATTCTCCCAATCATAGGAATATTAAATACTGCAGCAATTAAAATCGGACTCAAAAAATAAAATATATCAAAAACGCAAAACGCATCTCAATCTAAAAAAGCACCTGTCGTTTGGAATGACAGGTGCTTTTGCTTTTATTCTTCATAATCCAGGCAGGTTCTGGTTTTGGTAAATGGTCTAACCTTTTCATTTGCCACCTTAACATGCTCCGGATGTACTGCGTATGCCTTTAAAGCATCTTCATCAGTGAGAGTGGAATCAAGCATCAAGTCTGCATTAGAGCTTGAGAGTCCGTTAATATTTACCTTAATACTAACAAGTCCGGGAACTTTTCCTAAAAGTCCTTCAAGCCCTGTCTTAATTTCGAGTTTTACTTTCTCTTTTTCATCAAAGCTTAATTCATCCTTGAGCTGCCATAAAATTACATGTTTAACCATAGTTCCTCCTAAATTATAAAACTTAACCTGCACCACGAAGTGGCATTAAGGTTATAAGCATAGCTTACATTTTATTTAATCATTCTGCTTTTAAAGTTGTTTATTTTTTCTTGTTTTTAACAAGATTAACTACAGAAGTAATTGCAAGTATCAAAAGAATTACTGTAGCAATTAATGGAAGTAAAATTTTTGCCAATTCATCCTCATTACTTAAAATTTTTACTTCGTCATAATATTCATCATACTCGTCAAGATCATCAAGATCAAAATTTGAAATCGCATGTAAAACATTTACAACCTTAATAGGTAAAATAATTAGAATTGATGAGATTCCCAGGCAAATTGTTCTGAATACTGAAACAACAGGACCTGTCTTTTTAAAACATACGATGCTTAAAACAAAGCTGGCAAGTGTAAGTATCAGATACAGATAATAAGATTTTGAAAAGCTACCACATAAAGCCTGAATTTCGTCTGTATCAATATCAGAATCACTTAAGCCGATTCGTATAAACTGAATCAGATAAACAACACCAAGTATAAATGCTGCGATTACCAGGAAACGAAAAATCGTACCTATCAAACCATTTTTTTCCTTCATTTTAAAATACCTTCCTACCTTTTTTATAACAGAAAGCAAAGCAGAAGAACCTTCCGTTATTATGTATTATTTGTCATTTCTGACTAATAACAGTATACAGCTTAATACAAAATTTTCAAGTCGTTTTTGCAATATTTCAGATTATTACATTCTACCTGTAATAATATACTTGAAATGTAAAAAATGGAGTGTTTAATGTAAAAAATGGCTGTTGACACTCTATTATGTTAGGTGTAGCATGAGGGTGTATAAAAGTAAAAAGTTAATTTGTTTTTATTTATAAATTTCAACTTCTTATTTGACAGGTGAAAAATTTAATATAATTAGAGTACTAACTTTTTACTGATATGCTATATAATTCTTTAAGTTTTTTAGTTGTTTACAAAATCATTTTATTAATTTTTTAGAAAGGAGAAAAACAATGAACAATAACTTTAAAAGAATTGTTACAATTACACTAGCAGTAGTATTATTAATTAGTACTGCTTCAGCTAGTAGTTGGAGTATTTTTTACGTACCAAATGCACCTAGTGATGTCAGCAATCAAATTGATACTGTAAGGATGGCGTATACTGATTCTTATTATATTGTTAAATGTACTTCTTCTAGTGTTCCAACTGGTGAGTACACACCGGGAATTCGTATTAGAAACAATAAAGGTGATGGTCAGTTTTCCTTTGCACATGCGGGCACTTATCATTATTATCCAGATTGTGATCAAAAAGGTTTATATGTTGATGTTACATTTACTGCAATTGGAGGGAAAAAGATTTCTGCAAGTGGTATAATTGGTTTAAAATAATTGGTATTTAAGAAAAGGCTGGCAATTGCTTATGCCAGCCTTTTTACCAGTCTTTTTATAAGGAGGGGGACTATGAAAAGAATAAAAATCGTACTATTAATATTAACTTTAATGCTTGCAATTACGAGCTGTGGAAGTGATGAAGAGGTTACTGCTACAATTCCGGAACTTTCTGACATTACAGCATTTAATGGATATACTGAAAATGGAAGTTGCCAAACTATTGAAAAAGTTATTGACTCATATGATGATGATATCAATTATGCTAAAGCTTTGACTGCTGATGAAAGCAAGGTGACTTTTGACAATTGTGATTTCAGAGGTCTTAATGCATTTACAAAACTTTATATACTCAGCTTAGAAGAAAATGATGGTCTTACTGTAAAGGAGGCTAAAGCAGCTGCAATTGACTGCTTGGATAGAGCAGGATATGATGGAAAGACCGAGGTTGATAAATCTTTTAAGTCTATTGATACTGATGATGATGGCAATCAGCTGGAGTATACTGATGAATCTGAGATAATAGACGCTGGTGCAATACTATCCACAAATGATTATTTTATGTACGTTTTCCCAACAGGAATATTAGCATTTGGAGATGGAGAGATATCAAGATATTTAGATGATGGAACAACTCCAAGAGGTGAAATTTATTGTGCGTTTGAAGAACAATGTGAACTTGTAGAATCGGGAACACTTGAAGAAATGAAGAACAAAGAGTACGAGCTGCTAGATGGAGTATATTCGGTTGGTGAGAAAGCAGATATAGTACTTGATTATTTTGAATACGGAGTACCCTACAAGAAATTTCAGGATGGCTTAAAATCAGAAATTTATAAAGTAGAGGTTATGAAAATTAAAGAAAAATACATTTATAAATTTTATTTGCGTAGAGTCTATGAAGGAGTGCCATTTGCATATTGTAATTTTGAATCAATTAGTAAAAATTTTGACGGCTGTTCAATTATGGAAGATTATAAAACTGTATATACTTTTTCAGGTGATTGGATTAATACCTATTACTCAGCATATCTTGAAGGTCAGTATTTAAGACCGGTAAAAGAGTATGATAATATGTTATCACTTAATGGTGCAATTGAAATTCTTAACAAGGAATTAGCGAATGAAGTAGAAATCAATGTCTCAAGAACGGAATTGGTATATACGAATTTTGACTATATAACAGATGAGGTGTATGATGAAGAAGAGGATTATACTTATAAGATCCACCATAACGTCTATGTGCCATGTTGGGAGTTTGAGGGAAAAGTAAGAAGTAACGGAAAAAAAATAAGGGCCTTTGTTGATGCAATTTCTGGTAAAGTTCAATATTATATTTATCATACTGACGACGAAGTAAATGAGGTATCAGAATGAAAAAAGTAGAAATTATCGATTTGAATCTTACTTTAGGTAAAAATCATATTTTAAATGAAATAAATCTTGATTTTGAGGAAGGTAAAATACATGGATTAATAGGCAGAAATGGAAGTGGCAAAACTATGCTTATGAAATGCATATGCGGATTCGTAAAGCCACAAACAGGAACCATTTGTGTGGATGGAAAATTAATAGGTAAGGAAATAGATTACCCACATGATGCAGGAATCATAATAGAGACTCCGGGCTTTTTGTCTTACTATAGTGGATATAAAAATTTATATATGCTTGCCGGTCTTAAAGGGAAAGCTGGTAAAAATGAAATAAAGGAAGCAATGACCAGTGTAGGACTTGATCCTAATTTAAAAAGACATGTTGGTAAATACTCATTAGGAATGAGACAGAGACTAGGGCTGGCACAGGCTATAATGGAAAATCCTTCTTTACTGATTCTTGACGAACCATTTAATGGATTGGATAAAGAAGGTGTGAAGGATATGCGCGAGTATTTGCTTTCATATAAGGAACAAGGTAAAACCATCATAATAGCTTCTCATTTTGCTGAAGATATTGAGGTTTTATGTGATACCGTACATGAAATGGAAAAGGGAAAATTAATTTCAGCTACCACTAAATAAGCAAAGGGTATTCTGATTAAAAAGGAGTATTTTAGGGGAGAAAATGAAATCCATATTATATGAGTTAAGAAAAAATTTAAACTTTAAATTTTTTTCAGTTTCAGTTTTAGGTATTTTGTTATTATTTATGCTTTCTGACACATTAGTAGATTATTCGACCATGCGTCAGTATATGATGTTTGAATTATTTTATGGAGAAGGTAAAAAGCTTGCAAAAAGTACTGTTGACGGAGCGGGAATTCTCTTGTGGAAATCTATTGCAAGCACATGGTTTGCTGCTTTTGCGCCATTATTTGTCTCTTTATCGTACATATTAAATAATTCAGAAGAAAGAGATTCCGGCTATCTGAAACTGATGGTTAGTCGTGCGGGAACTTTAAAATACACTTTGTCTAAAGTTATTGCGGGAATTCTGTCATTTGGAATAATCATGATGGTAGCCTATGCGATACTTGGAGTCATACTTGGCTGCACTTTTGAAAATTTGTCGTTTTATAATATTTCTGATGATGAGTTAATTTACTATTTGCCTGATAGTTCTATTAATTTTATATTAAAGAGAATGGTAGGAAGTTTTTCGGCCGGAATTGCAGTCGGAATAATAGGAATGTTTGTTTCAATATTTTTAAAGGATAAATATTTGGTTACCTGCCTTCCGGTTTTGATAGGTTATTCTATTAACAGAATTGTAGCAAAGCTTACAACTGATGCTTTTGAATTTACAATTACTGATTATGATTTATATTTAAAAAAAATAAAAACAATTGATTTATTTAATATCCAGGAATATTTTGATTTGTGCTACGCGGAAAACATTAAAAATTATCTGTTACTATTATTGGCAGGAATTGCTTTATGCTTCGTTTCACTTTTTATTAAAACTAAAAACAGGAGAATAAAAGATGAATGGACTTGATTTTAAAACTGTTTTTAAAAGCTTAAAAGAAGAAATATCCGACTTTTTTCATGGCTCAAGATTAATTGTATTTTTAATGATGCTGATATTTATTCAAACTCTCGTTATTGAACCACTTGCAGACTGTAGTAGCAGAATGGGTGCAAAAATATCTTTTGTTGAACCCTTTATAGCACTGGGAAATTCGAGAAATGTCATGATGTCAGTTCCAATTTTGTTTGTTGTACTGATGGCAGATTTTCCCAAGAGTGGAAGTAAGACTTATTTTAGCCAGATTAGAGCGAGCAGAGCAACATGGGTTACATCACAATTGCTTTTTGGATTATTTGGAAGCATTATAACAGTGCTTTATTTATTATGTGCGTCAATAATTCTTTCAATTAATATATGTGAATTTAAGTTGAAATTCAGCTATGCGGTGACGCATTATTCATCTTGTTTTCCGGACAGAACGGGAGATTTAGTATTGTCGCTTTTGCCGTCAAATATTTATAATCAAATGACTGCAGGTAAAACATTGCTTATTACATCTGTATTAATGGTATTTTTTCTTTGGTTCCTTTCAGAAGTGGTGTTACTGTTTACAATTTTAAATAAAAAAGAGTGGGGGTTGATTCTTGCAATAATTATGGTGATTTTGGGAGCTGCTGCTGCTATGACTGAAACTCAGCTTATGTGGATATTTCCTATGGCACATACAATTCCATGGTTACATTTTGAAGAATATTTGCGAAAACCTAAGTTCCCACTCTGGGGTTCATTCATTTATCTTATAGCTTTAAATGTTATTATGATAGTAGCATGTTATATTTTAAGAAAAAAATATCAGACAGGAAAATAAATTTATGATGGAAGTCCCTACTCCATGCTTTAGCTGGTGTAGGGACTTTTCGATGGTGCGCCTGGCGGCGCACGTTTCCAACGGGTGCAAATTGCAATATTTCAGATTATTACATTCTGCCTGTAATATTATCCTTGAAATGTAAAAAATGGAGTGTTTAATGTAAAAAATGGCTGTTGACACTCTATTATGTTAGGTGTAGCATGAGGGTGTATAAAAGTAAAAAGTTAATTTGTTTTTATTTATAAATTTCAACTTCTTATTTGACAGGTGAAAAATTTAATATAATTAGAGTACTAACTTTTTACTGATATGCTATATAATTCTTTAAGTTTTTTAGTTGTTTACAAAATCATTTTATTAATTTTTTAGAAAGGAGAAAAACAATGAACAATAACTTTAAAAGAATTGTTACAATTACACTAGCAGTAGTATTATTAATTAGTACTGCTTCAGCTAGTAGTTGGAGTATTTTTTACGTACCAAATGCACCTAGTGATGTCAGCAATCAAATTGATACTGTAAGAATGAAGTATACTAATTCTTATTATGTTGTTAAATGTACTTCTTCAAGTGTTCCAACTGGTGAATACACTCCGGGTATTCGTATTAGAAATAGCGACGGTGATGGTCAGTTTTCCTTCGCACATGCGGGCACTTATCATTATTATCCAGATTGTAAACAAGTAGTTTCATATGTTGATGTTACATTTACTGCTATTGGAGGGAAAAAGATTTCTGCAAGTGGTACAATTGTTTTAAAATAATTGGTATTTAAGAAAAGGCTGGCAATTGCTTATGCCAGCCTTTTTACCAGTCTTTTTATAAGGAGGGGGACTATGAAAAGAATAAAAATCGTACTATTAATATTAACTTTAATGCTTGCAATTACGAGCTGTGGAAGTGATGAAGAGGTTACTGCTACAATTCCGGAACTTTCTGACATTACAGCATTTAATGGATATACTGAAAATGGAAGTTGCCAAACTATTGAAAAAGTTATTGACTCATATGATGATGATATCAATTATGCTAAAGCTTTGACTGCTGATGAAAGCAAGGTGACTTTTGACAATTGTGATTTCAGAGGTCTTAATGCATTTACAAAACTTTATATACTCAGCTTAGAAGAAAATGATGGTCTTACTGTAAAGGAGGCTAAAGCAGCTGCAATTGACTGCTTGGATAGAGCAGGATATGATGGAAAGACCGAGGTTGATAAATCTTTTAAGTCTATTGATACTGATGATGATGGCAATCAGCTGGAGTATACTGATGAATCTGAGATAATAGACGCTGGTGCAATACTATCCACAAATGATTATTTTATGTACGTTTTCCCAACAGGAATATTAGCATTTGGAGATGGAGAGATATCAAGATATTTAGATGATGGAACAACTCCAAGAGGTGAAATTTATTGTGCGTTTGAAGAACAATGTGAACTTGTAGAATCGGGAACACTTGAAGAAATGAAGAACAAAGAGTACGAGCTGCTAGATGGAGTATATTCGGTTGGTGAGAAAGCAGATATAGTACTTGATTATTTTGAATACGGAGTACCCTACAAGAAATTTCAGGATGGCTTAAAATCAGAAATTTATAAAGTAGAGGTTATGAAAATTAAAGAAAAATACATTTATAAATTTTATTTGCGTAGAGTCTATGAAGGAGTGCCATTTGCATATTGTAATTTTGAATCAATTAGTAAAAATTTTGACGGCTGTTCAATTATGGAAGATTATAAAACTGTATATACTTTTTCAGGTGATTGGATTAATACCTATTACTCAGCATATCTTGAAGGTCAGTATTTAAGACCGGTAAAAGAGTATGATAATATGTTATCACTTAATGGTGCAATTGAAATTCTTAACAAGGAATTAGCGAATGAAGTAGAAATCAATGTCTCAAGAACGGAATTGGTATATACGAATTTTGACTATATAACAGATGAGGTGTATGATGAAGAAGAGGATTATACTTATAAGATCCACCATAACGTCTATGTGCCATGTTGGGAGTTTGAGGGAAAAGTAAGAAGTAACGGAAAAAAAATAAGGGCCTTTGTTGATGCAATTTCTGGTAAAGTTCAATATTATATTTATCATACTGACGACGAAGTAAATGAGGTATCAGAATGAAAAAAGTAGAAATTATCGATTTGAATCTTACTTTAGGTAAAAATCACATTTTAACCTTATCTGAAAAGTCCCCCGCTTCTTAAGCGGGGGGACTTTTCAATTTAATAGATTTTACCTGCAAAATCCTGATTAAAATTATCTATAGTGTTTTTCACTTCAAGCTCAAATTCTCTTGAAGATACAAGCCGACAGCCCTGCCCAAGAATTATAACCTGTTCAAGACCATCCGAGGTTGCAACTCTTACGTCATATTTTCTGCCATTCTCGTGTGCAAAGCGTTCTATGTAAGCATCTGCAGTTTCAGCTTCCTTTGTATATACAACATGTATATTGTGATAATCCAGATATTCAGTGTCATGTCCACTTACTCTATATGCATCAAATACTACGATGATATTGATTCCGGTAATACCCTGATAGTTACAAAGTATATCTAAAAGCTTGCCTCTGGCACTGTCCAAATTGATTTTTGAAAGCTCGTCTAGCTCTTTCCAGGCAAAAATATTGTTGTAGCCATCTACCAGAAGATAAGGAATTTCATCAACCGCAGGTTTAGGCTTTGCATTAAAGGTTTTATTTGAAAAATCATTATCCAGCACCTTTTTACCGAGGCGACCTTTCCACATACCACTATTCCCGGCATTATTATAGAAGGTTTTATTAATAATGGAATCAATTTCCTCTGTACCAATGGAAATATCAGAAGACGAGTCCATTACATCTTTGATAGAGGTTGAAAATCGGTTTTCATATCCATAAGAAGAAACTGAAGAGTCACTTATACTAAGAGGAATATGCATATATTTAAAAACATCAAACCATTCTACCGTAAAACCTGAGCCATGTGTACAAAAGACTGACGAAGAAGGATTGCGTAAATCCCGGTCTGCTTCATAGCCCTTCATTGTACAAACCTCCTCGGCATTGTGACATGGTCCATAACCACCCATTCGTACATTAAAGTGACCTTTGCCTTTTGAGTATGCATTGACCTCCAGCTGATAATCATTTGAGGTTGACACAGGCACAAGTCCTTCAATTATGGAAATGGCTTCATTAGCTTTGAGCTCAAATTCAGCCCCCATTCTTTCTAAATCCGTCATGGCACGCCCTACATATTCTTGAGGAATTTCAAGAAGGAATGAAAAGTAAGGCTCTAAAAGCTTTGACTTTGCCTGCATAAGCCCTTGCCTTACAGCTCTATAGGTTGCCTGACGGAAATCTCCACCCTCAGTATGCTTAGGATGCGCTTTGCCGGCTACAAGTGTAATTTTGATATCTGTAACCGGTGCTCCGGTTAAAACTCCACGAAAGGTTTTTTCCTGAAGGTGTGTCATAATCAGTCTTTGCCAGTTTTTGGCAAGCAAATCCTCACTACAGTCAGCTTCAAATACCATACCGGAGCCTGGAACTCCCGGCTCGAGAATCAAATGAACCTCGGCATAGTGTCTGAGAGGCTCAAAATGTCCGACACCCTCCACCTTATCACAAATTGTTTCCTTATATACTATGTTTCCGTTGCCGAAGGTGACATCCCAGCCAAAACGTTCTCGTATCATTTTTTGAAGAACTTCTACCTGTACTGCACCCATGATTTGCAATTGAATTTCGCTTAACTCATCATTCCATACGATATGCAGGGAGGGGTCCTCCTCTTCTAAAAGTCTGAGGGATGGAAGAGCTTCATTTGGCTTTGTTTTATCATTAAAGCTAAGCTTGTACATGAGAACAGGAGAGAGCATTGGAATCTCGGAAGTCCTATCAATCCCATAAGACATTCCGGCCTGACTGCTCTCTATTCCGGTAATTGCACATACCTCACCTGCAAATACTTCATCTTTTGCAGTAAATTTGTCACCGGAATAAATTCTTATCTGATTTATCTTTTCGGTTTCACCAAGCAGTTGTCTGGTCTTTAGCGAACCACCTGTTATTTTCATAAATGTCAGGCGCATACCCTGTGAATCTCTGGCAATTTTATATACTCTGGCGCCAAAAGCCTCCGGATATTGAGTTTCCTTTGTATATCTGTCAAGTATTTCAATAAAATCATCAATGCCCTTAAGCAGAAGTGCAGAACCAAAGCAACATGGAAAAAGTTTTCGCTCTTTAATAGTAAGTGAAAGTCTGTCAAAATCCAGATTACCATTCTCTAAATAATCATTACAAAGCTTCTCATCGCAAAGAACAACATCCTCCGGATTAATATTGTTAAAATCCATTATCATATCAGAAAAACGGTTTTGAAGCTTAGTAAGCACAATATCCTTTGAAGCTCCCGGCTGGTCCATTTTGTTGACAAAAATAAAGGTTGGAATTTTATATCTTGCCAGCAGTCTCCAAAGAGTTTCAGTATGACCTTGGATACCTTCGTTTGCACTGATAACAAGAATTGCATAATCCAAAACCTGTAAAGAGCGCTCCATTTCCGTTGAAAAATCAGTATGCCCCGGAGTGTCAATAAGCGTGAAATCCGTATTATTAGTAGAAAAAACAGCCTGCTTAGAAAAAACGGTTATTCCTCGTTCACGCTCGATTTTATTAGTATCTAAAAAGGTATCTCTTGCATCAACGCGACCGAGCTTACGAATTGCTCCGGTTTTATAAAGAATTGCTTCTGAAAGTGTTGTCTTTCCTGCATCAACATGTGCCAGGATACCAATGGTAATTTTTTTCATATAAACCTCGTAAAAATCAAGCCTTCTGGAACAAAATATAGAGATATTTAGCCAAAAGCCGATATTGTAAAATCTATTTGATTAGTCAATTGCTGCTTTTTACGGCAAATCAACTGATTTTTAGTCATATATATAATACCATGTAAATATTGACAGAACAAGGAAAAATAATTTAAAAAGTTTTGGCTAAATTGCATATAGAAAGGTTGACTAATAATTATTCATTAGTTATAATTGTTCTTATCATAGCAGAGACTGGGTGAGGTGCGCTCTAAAGCTCCTTACTCAAATGCATAGGAGGAACTTATGTTAAAAAGGTTTAAAGACAAAGCTTTGAGGGAAGAGCAGAAGTACGCTTCCAGAATAGTTATTGTAGAGCTCATTCTGGCCATTCTTCTTGCCTTCTGGCAGCTTAATCCATGTTATATCATTGGAAGCAGCTCCAGATCCTTCTACAAAATGTTGTTCACCTTCACTCCTTATTCAATGGGCATAAACATGGGCTCGGTAAATGGCCTGCTTATTGCAGCTGTTTTACTGACCTTCATCGGAATGCTTGTTTACATAATCGGTGGAGCGTTGATTTTACTTGAAAAGACAGAGCCTGCAAAAGGTAAGCTGTCTTATGCACTTGCAACAATTTTACAGCTTGTTGCATTAATTCTTATTCCGGTTGCAAAAGGCAAGGCTGCTGCCATTGATGGTATCAGCAACACAGCTCTTAATCAGGGCTATGTAATTTATATTATCTGCTTTATCATTACCGGATGGATTACAGTTGAGCATTTCAAAGAAATACTTGTTGCCATAGGCAGCTATATCGTAGGCTTTTTTGAAGAGCTTGAAACTGAATGGTATTCAATTGCAGGCTTCGTTTTTGCAGCAATTATTGCAATTATTGGATTTATTCCATCAGCGAACCCTATCAGATTCTCTGAGTATCAGCCTTCAAAGGGACTTATCCCTACAGTAATAGGTGGTTTCAGTGATTATGTCATAGGACTTACTCAGGTAAAGATTGGAAGCGCTACCTACAATGCCTTCAGGTTTACGGCAGGTGGCCTCAGTGGTACATATAAGCTCTTAGGTTCAATCGGCTTTAAGGTTGCACTGTATTCATCTGCAGCATTACTTATTTCACTTATTGTTGTCGTTGTTGGCTTGGCACTTGCTTTTGTAAAGAAGAATCTTGGTAGTCTTCTTGCTTTTATTGGCAGTATTGCTTCTGTAATCTGTGCAATTCTTATGGCTGTTGCCGGCAGAGTAGTTTCAACTCACAATATCAACTACTATTTAATGTTCAAAAATGAAGGAATTGTTGAAAAGGACTATTTCCCAACCTCAGTACCTTCCACAATGGGACTTGTAGTATTTATTGCAGTTTTAATTTTCATTACCTGTACCTTAAAGGCAGTTCCTGCATTAAAAGCAGCTTCAGCTTCAATCTCTAATGCGGCTACTAAAATTAATGTTAAGGCAGCTAATGTATTTACTGCAATTGCAGGTATAGTACTTGTGGTATTTGCATTTATACCTTCATTAAATATCCTTAATATCTCAGATAAGCTTGCAAGTGAATCACTTGTATCGGCTCTCGGAAAGAAATCAACTTATCTGAACATTTTCCAGGATGCAATTGACAATCAGTATTTCCAGGCAAGCATGATTTCACTTCTCCTTGCATCAGGCGGAATTATTCTTATTGGTGCAGTTGTAGCAGTGATTGGATCAATCATGCAGCTTTCACTTAAGAACAAAGCAGCAGATATCTTTGCAGGCTGTGGTGTTCTTGCAGCTGTAATTGGTTTCATACTCAATCTTATTGCTTATACTAAGATTACTACATATGATACAATCATGTATGGAACAGTTGGAACCTCAATTAGCTCCTTCAAAAATTATTACCAGGCACATTTCGGAAATGGTATTGTGATTTTTGCTGTAGTAATTGCAATTCTTACAATCGCTTATGGCTTTTCTGTTAAAGGAACAGTTTCACTTGGCGTTGCCAGAATAGCAGCAGCTATTGCAATTATCGGAGCCTTTGTTCCGGGCTTAAACCCAGGACGTATTTCAGATGGAATCAATAAAAACAAAGGCTTATGGAGCTCAGCAACAGGCTTCAGCTCATTTATTGAAAACTTCAATACAATTTCATTTACAAAGGCTTTAATTGATAAGAGAGCCCTTATTGTTGATTATACACTTTGTCTTATTGCCTTAATTGCAATTGTAGGACTTGTAGTAGGCTTCTGCTTATCATTTGGTGAAATTAAATTTAAGAGAGTATCCTGTGTTGTAATGTCAGTCTCTTCAGTTGCAGGCTTTGTAGCAATGGCATTCATGCCAATGGTATGTAAATTCAACACAAATACAATTGACATAAGCAAAAATATGCCACTTCAGCCTATAGGTATATTTGTTTACATGCTTCTCTTTGGAATCTGTTTCCTTACCTCAGTAAGTGGCGGATTAAGACTTCCACTTGCAGTTGCAGGAGACAAATTTGAGGTTAAGCAGAGCTACAAGCTCTTCCTTATGTCACTTCCATTTATAGCACTTGTAATCGTATTCTCTTACCTTCCACTTTGGGGTTGGAGATATTCCTTCTATGACTATACACCTGGTACTGATCTTTCCTTCAGAAACTGGGTTGGTTGGGACTGGTTTAAGTTCCTCGTTCAGAAGAAGGCTCAGAGAGATGAACTTGTACGAGTACTTAGAAATACCCTTGTAATGAGTGGTCTTGGACTTTGTACTCAGGTTCTTCCTGTTATATTTGCAATTTTTATCTCCGAAATCAGAAAGCCATGGTTCAAGAAGCTCGTTCAGACAATTACAACAATTCCTAACTTCATCAGCTGGGTACTTGTTTATGCAATTGCAAGAGCCTTATTTGAATCAGACGGCTTCATTAACAACTTCGCAACAGGCATTGGAATGTATTCAGAGCCTAAGCTCTTCCTTCAGTTCAGTGGCTTTGCAACCTGTATCTGGATGCTTTTATTTGGTGTCTGGAAGGGACTCGGCTGGAGTGCTATTATTTACATCGCTGCAATTTCTGGTATCGATCAGCAGCTTTATGAAGCAGCAGCAATCGATGGTGCCGGCAGATTTAAGCGTATGTGGCACATTACCGTACCGGGACTTATGCCAACCTTCATGGTTATGTTCCTGATGGCAATTGCAGGCTGTCTCTCAAATGGTATGGATCAGTATCTCGTATTTAAGACCTCAGCTAATAAGGACTGGATCGAAGTACTTGACTACTATGTATACCGACTCGGTCTTGGCGATGGTTCGGTTGCCCTTGCTACAATCGTAGGTATGTGCAAGTCTATTGTCAGCGTTGTCCTTCTCTTTGTTGCCAACGGTGTATCAAAGCTTGTTCGTGGCGAGTCTATTGTATAGTTACTGTTTAAGGAGATTATATTATGTCTAGAAAAAAATTACAAAATTCAGAAGACGGTGTAATCAAGTATAAGATGTCTACAGGTGACTGGGTATTTACTATCCTCAACTACACCTTTTTCACCTTGTTTGCACTGATTTGCTTCTTCCCATTTTATTATTTGTTCATTAATACAATCAGTGATAACAGTGCTTGCGTAAAGGGACTCGTAAACTGGTATCCTATTGGAATTAATTTTGAAAACTACAAGAGCTTATTAAATGCAACTGACCTTTTACAGGCCCTTAAGATTTCTGTTCTCAGAACAATCATCGGTACTGTAACAATGGTACTTGCATCAGCCTTTGTAGGCTTCCTTGTAACTAAGCAGGAAATGTTTGCAAGAAAGGTAATCTATAGAATTATTGTTATCACAATGTACTTCAATGCAGGTCTTATTCCTTGGTATATGACAATTCAGATGTTAGGTCTTACCAATAACTTCTGGGGTTATATCATTCCTGGTATTGTAGCACCTTACAACATCATTCTTGTAAAGACCTACATCGAGTCAATTCCTGCCGAGCTTGAAGAAAGTGCTCACATGGATGGCGCAAGCTACATGCAGGTATTTAAGAGCATTATCCTTCCACTTAGTAAACCAATTCTTGCGACAATCGCAATTTTCGGTGCCGTAGGTAACTGGAATGCTTTCCAGGACTGTATGGTACTCATGAGTGGTGAGCCAAAGCTCTATACACTTCAGTATCTGCTTTATAAATATCTGACTCAGGAGAACAACCTTGAGGCACTCATGAATTCTACAGGTCAGGTTAATGCAGACGTTCTCAAGAATGCACTTAACTCAAGAGCCGTTGAGTATACAGTTTCAATGGCAACAATTATTCCTATTCTTCTTGTATATCCATTCATGATGAGATATTTCCAGAAGGGTATTATGATCGGTGCTGTAAAGGGTTAATTTCTTTACGGTAGAAGTGGTTTCTAATTTTGCCATAAAGTCAGAAATACTAATCTGGCTTTATGGCAAATTGAAATATATTTTTTTAGGAGGAAACACAAATGCGCAAAAAAGTAGTTGCGTTATTGCTTGTTGCAGCAATGACTTGTTCTATGGCTGCTTGTGGTGGCTCAGATCCTACAACGGATCCAACTACCGGTTCTACAACCACATCAACTGATGACAGCAGTACTACAAGTGACAGCAACAGTGGCGATGATGGTGATCTTTTCGCTTCAAATACTGTAGGTATGATGAACGAATATGAAGCTGACTACAGCTCAAAGATTCCAACAGATACTGTTACACTTACAGTTTCATCACAGACAGCAAACACTAACGCAGAGCAGCTTGGCTGGTTCGCAGATGTAATGCTTGAAAAGTTTAATGTAAAGCTTAATACCATCTGCTCAAAGGGTGATCAGTTCACAACACTTATGGAGTCAGGTAATCTTGGCGACATCGTAATGTTTGGTGAAATTGGTACAAACTTTACAGATTCAGTGGCAAACGGATATCTTCTTGACTGGAATGAAGATGATCTTATGCAAAATTATGCACCTTATATCTATTCTTTAAAGGATACCGATCTTAAGAAGGTATTTGAAAAGTCAACAGGTGCTACCGGACTTAATGACGGTGCTATTTATTCAATTGGTAATGATATCGCTTCCGGCGATACACATCAGCTTTTCATCTATTATCCTTGCATGCGTTGGGATCTCTATAAGGAGCTCGGTTATCCTGACATCACAACTCTTGAAGATTATGTAGATGTACTTGCTGACATGCAGGCACTTGAGCCTGAATCAGATATCGGAACAAAGACCTATGGCGTAAGCCTTCATACAGCATGGGAGACAACAGCATTCATGGTAATGTATGTTAAGTCAACAGCTGCTTTCTATGGATGGGATGAGTTCCATTGTGGTCTTTACAATTCAGAGACAGACGAATTTCAGGGCTGTCTCCAGGAAGACGGAATTTACTTCAGATGTCTTAAGTTCTATAACACCCTCAATCAGAGAGGTCTTGTAGATCCTGACTCTGAGACTAATGGTTGGAGTGAAGTTCAGGAAGCTATGGCTAATGGCGAAACTCTGATGGATATTTACAATTATGTAGGAACTAACTACAACACACCTGAGCATCTTTCAGCAGGTAAGGCTATGGTTCCAATCGTAGCAGATGACTTCACAACACTTGTTTATGGTATGAACAACTATGGTGGCAATTATCAGATTGCAATCGGTGCAAAGACAGAATATCCTGAGCTTTGTATGGCAATTATTAACTGGTGGTTCACTCCTTCAGGAGCTATGACAATTCTCTATGGACCTGAAGCTGAAACTGCAAGTCCTGATGACACAACAGGCTGCTGGTATTATGATGCAGATGGCTATACATATCTTACAGATCTCGGTCTTAACTGCCAGTTAAATGGTGATACACTCATCAACGGCACTAAGTTCTCAGAAGGTACAGCCGGCTTCAACAATACAACCTGGGCTAAGGATGCAGCTAATCCAGAGTCAAATGGTGAGACCTTTAACTATGAAAACTGGGCTTCTTATAGTGGTCTGAATGATTATGATATTATTAAAGATTACTATGATTACTATGGAGTATCCTCATTCGATGAAGCTATCGAAAAGGCTACAAATGGTAATTATGTTGTAGTACCTGCAACAGAGTACAAGTCAACAACCCAGTCTAAGGCTCTTAAAGCAACCTATGCTTATGTTTATGATGTAGTTAAGTCATACTCATGGCTTGCAATCAAGGCAACTAATGATGATGATTATCAGAAGTATGTTGATCAGATGATTGAACAGGCAACAGCTCTTGGTTATGATGAATGTCTCGAATATTCTGAGCAGGAAGCTGCAATCAGAAAAGATCTTGAGGATGCAGTTGACGGCAACTAATATCATACAAATAAATGTAAGATGACTTAATATCATACATTTTATAAAAAGTATCTAAAATTATAGGGAATATTGTCAAAGATTTGGCAATATTCCCTTTTTTACTTGACATCTTCCAAATAGAAATATAAAATTCAATTGTATGCTTTTTAAGGGTTACAGCATATAATTATATAATGAAGCTTAGGAGGGGTTGGCATGGATGACAACTTTAATGCAGATAATGATGATTTCTATGCAGGAATAGATGAAGCTTATGGAATGGGGGAAGATACTAAGCCGGAAAGCAAGGGCTTGTTTGATGAACCCGAAGATGATGTCGACGATGTGGCTGAATTCTTACGCAAAAAGAAAGAGGCAGCTGAACAAAAGCGTCGTGAAGCAAAAGCTGAGCAGGAGAGAAAGCGTCGTGAAGATGAAGAGGCTGTAATTAAAGCAGCTAAAGAAGCTATGGAAAAAGAAGCTGAAGAAAAGCGACGCGCTGAAGAACGGGCTGCTGCTGAAGAAGCAGCCAAGAAAAGAGCTGTTGAGGCGAGAGCTGCTGCTGAGCGAGCTGCCGCAGATGCAGAGGCTAAGAGAAAGGCAGAGGCTGAAGCTAAGGCTGCTGCTCAAAAGGCTGCCGAAGAAGCAAGAGCTAAAAAGGCTGCGGAAGAAGAAGCAAGAAAAAAGGCTGAAGAAGAGGAAAAGCGCAGAGCAGAAGAGGAAGCTAAACGTAAGGCAGAAGAAGAAGCTAAACGTAAGGCTGCCGAAGAAGCTGAAGCTAAACGTAAAGCCGAAGAAGAAGCAAAGCTGGCAGCAGAAAAGGAAGCTGCTGAGCGTAAGGCTGAAGAGGAGCGAATCGCTGCAGAAAAAGCTGCCAAAAAAGCAGAAGCTGAAAAGAAAAAGGCTGAAGAAGAGGCTGCTAAAAAGGCAGAGGCTGAAAGAAAAAAGGCTGAAGAAGAAGCTGCTAAAAAAGCTGAAAAGGAAAGAAAAAGGGCAGAGGCTGATGCTAAAGCCTTAGAAGAAGATAAAGAAAAGGCCAGAAAGCGTGCTGAAAAGGAAGAAAAGAAGAAGGCTGCCGGCTTAAATGAGGAAAAAGGTCTTAATGTAAAGCTTTTGGTATTGGTTGGTGTAGCTTGTGTAGCTGTAATTGCCTTGGCTTTCTTTGTGCCAAGGATTATTTTCAAGAGTGGTTCAACCTCGAATATGTCAGTTACCGAAAGCTCTACTGCAATTAGCGATGCAGTATCAGCTGATCTTTCAAGCGCACAGCTTGATATAGGCTTCTCAATTCTTGATGGAAGATTAAATATTTCAAATGATGATGGTTATGTTGTTTATTACAAAATCGGAACAACAGTTTACAAGATGACTGGTTCTTATTCATCATCAGGACTTAGTGATAAAGAAAAAATTAGTGAAACGAAGAATGTAAAAGCTACAGAGGACAAAGGAACGGCAATAGGCTCTAATGTAACCTCCTTCTTCGTAAATACAAAAAGTCTTGCTGAGAGCACTGTTACCCTTGATTTAAGAGTAAATTCCGGCTCGGAAGAAAGCAAGGTCGATAAACCTGTCAGTGTATCAATCCCTGTCGAAACCACTGTTACTGATGACAGTGCCGCAGAAGATGATGCAGCTGCGACAGAGTAGTAGGAGTATATTATATGTTTAAAAGTGATGGCCCTCTTTATAAATTCATGTGGCTGGTTGCCGACATGTTTATATTAGGAGTGATATGGCTTCTGTTTTGTCTCCCAATTGTAACTATAGGAGCTGCAACAGCGGCGGCAGTAGAAGTAAATATCAGGATTCTGAGAAAGGAAGAAACTTATATTTGGAAAAATTTCCTAAGAGGCTTCAAAAGAAATTTCAAGGATGGCACAAAGCTTTGGATACTTTTTGTCGTCGTTGTGTTTTTTCTCTACATGAATCTCCAGTATCTTTTGGCAGCCTATGATCCTTCATCGATTCAGATGGCAGTAATGATTTTAGGTGTGATTGCATTGGTTTTATGCTATCTGTACGCTGTTCCACTGATAACTAAGTACGAAAATAAGACTCGTTATACTCTTATCAATTCTTTCGTATTTGCTCTCAGATATCCGGGAAAGGCTATCTGGAGTCTGCTTCAGCTTGGACTAATAGTATTCAGCTATGTATTTTTTACAATGCTGGTTGTTTATTATCAAAATGTGCCTACGATAGTAGATATTGTCTGTATGGTATTAATGTTGTTTGGACCGGAGCTTTTCTTGATGACCTGGGCCTACAGAGGAATGGTAATTATGGATACCTACGAAAAATATGTAGAGAGCACAAAGGCAGATGATGATACCACCACTACTGAGGAGGATTCGGTAGGCGAAGGCTATCAGTCTTAAAAATATGCATTAATTGTCTTTATGAGCCTTGATTGGTGAGTAACTTTCATAAATAATATAAAAATCAAAGTCCTAATTTTCACGAGTCAGGTGGAGATTAGGACTTTATATTTTAACTTTAAAATGTTAACAAGTTTCTATTTATTTGTTGATTTTAGCATAACTTGAAATTATAATTGTTTTATCTGAAAACTAGTGGGAGGAATCAAAAAATGAAAACCTGTACTATTAAGATAAATGAAGGCAACACAGGACACAAGATAAATAAGGAAATTTATGGTCATTTTTCTGAGCATCTTGGTCGTTGCATTTATGGTGGAATATATGTTGGTGAAAAATCAGAAATCCCCAACATTAATGGCTACAGAAAAGATGTAGTGGATGCCCTTAAGGAAATTGGAATACCGGTACTTCGTTGGCCGGGAGGCTGCTTTGCAGACGAGTATCATTGGAAAAATGGAATTGGACCAAAGGATCAAAGAGTAAAAATGATTAATACCAATTGGGGCGGAGTAACTGAGGATAATTCCTTTGGAACACATGAATTCATGGATTTATGTGAAATGCTTGATTGTGAACCTTACATTGCCGGCAATTTGGGAAGTGGTACTGTAGCTGAGTTGTCAGAGTGGGTAGAATATATGACCTTCTCAGGTATTTCACCAATGGCTGATTTACGAAGGAAAAACGGTCGTGAAGAGCCTTGGAGGCTTAAATATCTCGGAATAGGAAATGAAAGCTGGGGCTGTGGTGGAAGCATGACACCTGAGTATTATTCTGACTTATACAGACATTATCAGACCTTTTGTAAAAATTATAGTGGTAATACACTTTACAAGGTAGCCTGTGGACCTAATGCTGATGATTATAACTGGACAAGAGTTCTTTTATCAAAAGTAAATAAATGGCATACTAATGCAATCAGTCTCCACTATTATACTGTTCCTACAGGAAATTGGGAACACAAGGGCTCTGCAACGGATTTTGGTAATGAGGAATATTATAAAACAATAAAGTCCACACTTCATATGGAGGAGCTTCTTGATAATCATATTGCAATAATGGATGAGCTTGACCCTGAGAATTCAATCAGCCTGATTGTTGATGAATGGGGCACCTGGTATGATGTAGAACCGGGAACAAATCCGGGCTTCCTTTATCAACAAAACACAATGCGTGATGCAATGGTAGCTGCAATAAATTTAAATATTTTCAATAATCATTGTGAACGTGTAGTGATGGCTAATATTGCTCAAACCGTAAATGTATTGCAGTCTGTACTTCTTACAGAAGGAGCTAAGACAATTAAAACACCAACCTTTTTCATTTTTAAAATGTATAAAGGGCACCAGGAGGGAATTTTGGTTGATACCGAGGTGGAAGATAATTATGCGGAATATACTGACAATTCAGTACCTGCTATTTCCGTCAGTGCCAGTGAAAAGGATAAATTACTTACAATTACCCTAGCAAATGCAGATATTTCTAATGACTATGAGCTGAAAATTGATACTTCCAGAAATATAAAAGAAGTAAAGGGAAGTATACTCACAGGTGAAATTGGTGCAAAGAATACATTTGAAGATGCCAATAAAATTTACGATAAAGCTTTTGAAAAATTTAGCCTTGAAAATCAGACAATTACCCTTACAATACCAAAGGGCAGCATAATTTCACTTGAGATAAGTGAGTCTTAAGTATGGATAAAAATAAAAAGCCATGTCCGGTTTGTCCGAATCAAGTTTCATATTCAGAGGACAACTATAGGTCGGACTTGAAAAAATATATTGATATTCTTAAACCTGAGGACAGAGCCTCGGCAACGGATTATGAAAAAAGGCTGTCTTGCTGCAGAAGCTGTGAAAACAATTCAAATGGCTTGTGTACACATTGTGGCTGTTATGTTGAAATACGATGCATTGTTAAAAGAAATCATTGCCCGGCACCTATATCATTATGGTGTTAGAAAAAATTATCTTTTAATCTTTAGAATAGCCTGATTTTTAATGATTTTATATGAAGTTTTACTTGGAGGTAGCTATTTATGCAGATGCTGATAAATATTATTCTACTTTTGATAGGCTTTGTTTTGCTTACAAAGGGTGCGGACTTTTTTGTAGACGGAGCTTCTTCAATTTCAAAAAAATTCAAAATCCCACCTGTAATTATCGGTCTCACAGTGGTGGCACTCGGTACAAGCTGTCCGGAAGCCGCGGTAAGTATAAGTGCGGCACTCAGACATAATAATGCAATTGCAGTCAGTAATGTTGCCGGCTCAAATATTTTTAATATTCTGATTGTAATTGGTGTATGCGCTCTTTTTAATACTATAATAGTTCAAAAGGACATAGCAAAAAGAGATTATCCAATATGTATTGGTTTGTCGGTATTTGCGCTGTTGGCTGTAATTGATGGAACAGTTTCAAGATTAGAAGGAATTATTCTTGTAGCCTGTTTTTTTGCATATGTAATTCTTCTTATTGTTCATGCTCTTAAGGAAAAGGAAGAGCTGCCGGATGAAATAAAGGAATTCTCAATTCCCGTGAGTATTTTATTTTTAATTGGCGGCCTTGCTGCAATTGTTATAGGCGGTGACCTCGTAGTAGATTATGCTTCAGCAATAGCTAAAGCACTTGGAATGTCAGATACCCTTGTAGGACTTACAATAGTGGCCTTTGGAACCTCGCTTCCGGAGCTTATCACTTCAATAACCGCAATCAAAAAGGGCGTGGTTGACCTTGCAGTAGGCAATGTAATTGGCTCTAATATTTACAATTTTGTATTTGTTCTGGGAGCCTCTGCAACAATTTCACCAATCAGTGGTCTGACTGGCGAAGCAAGCTTTGATTTTGCCGTTGCACTAGGCGCAGTTATTATATCCTTTGCTTTTTGCATTAAAAGTAAATCCTTTAACCGAGGAAAAGGTGCTGTAATGGTTATACTTTATGCAGCCTATATGGCATATATCATTTGTAGAAATTATGGAGTTATATAATAAAACTTTACCGGTATTATAGGTTTACAATAAAAGGGATTTGTGATAATCTTTAGAAAAAATATTAAGGAGGTACACAATTATGTCAAAGGCATATATATTTTTGGCTAATGGTTTTGAAATGATTGAAGGACTTACGGTTGTCGATATTTTTCGCAGAGGCGGAGTAGATATTAAAACCGTATCCATGAGTGATTCAGAGTATGTTACGAGCTCTCATAAGGTTGAATTGAAATGTGACCTTCTGTTGAAGGATACAGATTTTTCCGACGGAGATATGATTATTCTTCCGGGTGGAATGCCAGGGACAAATGCACTTATGGCAAATCCGATTTTGAGAGATTTACTTCATGAATATAAGAATGAAGATAAGAAAATTGCAGCAATTTGTGCAGCACCTAGTGTACTCGGAATGAATGGACTCTTAAAAGGCAAAAGGGCAACCTGTTATCCGGGCTTTGAGGACAAGCTTTTGGGTGCAACTGTTGTAAAAGATAAGGTAGTCAATGATGGCAATATCACTACAGCAAAGGGAATGGGACCGGCACTCGATTTTGCACTTGAGCTTCTCGAACAGCTTGAGGGTAAGGAAGTGGCAGACAGAATAGCTGCTGCAATTCAATATTAAAGCGGAGATTCCTGGTCCGCTTCGCTGCTTGCTCATAACCTTAAAGCCACTTCAGATAAGGTTAAAAAAGGGCTTAGCTTACTCAAGAAAATGTCTAAGCTTAATTAAGGCTTAGCTTACTCAAGAAAATGTCTAAGCTTAATTAAGGCTTAGCTTACTCAAGAAAATGTCTAAGATTAATTAAAGCATAAGCATTAACTGCCAATAATATAAAACATAGCAAATCACTGAATGAAAAGAGGCTTGCTATGTTCGAAAGAGAACCTATAAAGCACATGACTGTATAAAAGAAGGTATATACAGCCATGTGCTTTTTTTCTGTAATCCAGGAAAAAGCCTGCATCCCGTAGAAATACCATCCGATTAGGGTGGCAAGTGCAAAGAAAATTATTGCAAGGCTTAAAAGAATATTACCTGACCTTCCAATTGTGCAAAATACAGCATTTATGTAAGCTGCATTAGTAAGGTCTTTAAACAGCGAAGGCATGGCATTTTGAACACAAACTATGGCCAGTCCGGTAATTCCACAAAGTACAACTGTATCCCAAAAGGTGGCACTCATGTTGATTAGACCGGACACCCTTGGAGAATTATCAGCTTCGCAGGCCGTAAGGGCTGCAGTTCCAAGTCCGGCCTCATTAGTAAATAAGCCTCTTGCAACGCCCTGACGGATTGCACTGCTTAAAGGATAAAATAAACTGCCGGCAATTATTCCTTTTGGTTTAAAGGCAGCGGTGATTATCTGCCTAATTGAAATTCCAATAAATTTGTGAAATTTACAAAGAATAATTAGCAGACATGAAATAAAAAGTAACCCCATTATAGGAACTAAAAGCTTACATAATCTATGTAGAAAATCACCTCCTGCCATAGCTGTATAAAAGATGATTATTGCTAAAAGAAAGCCTGAAGCAGCAGGAGCTAAATTAAATATAGCTGCTGTTGACTGAGAAAAAGCATTTGACTGTATAGTGGCACTGCAAAATATGGCAAAGCAGACAACACAGAAGGCGTACACGAGAGCAATACGGGGCTTTTTCAAAAGCTCATTGATTGCCGACATGGGACCACTTATCTTGGAAAAGCTTTGCTTACTTTTGCAATTTACATATATTGAAGCCTCAGCATAGCTTACGGCCATGCCCATGATTCCACAAAACCAGCACCAAAATACTGCGCCGGGACCACCAAGAGCTACTGCAAGCGACATTCCGATAATATTTCCAACTCCAAGTGTTGCAGCCAAGGTCGTTGTAAGACAGGAAAACGAAGAAAGACCACTCTTTGAAGAAGAACTTAAGCTAAGTCTGATACCTTTGAAAATGTGACGCTGAATAAATCCTGTTTTTATGGAAAAATATAATGCAAGGCCAAACAGCAGAAAAGTGCCGGGAAAAGTCCACAAAAAATCTGAAAAAACGGTAATTGATTTCAATGTGATAAAGGGCTTTTTGAAAATATATGTAATTGAAAATTAAAAATGACGGAAATTTTTGCAAACTTACAAAAATAAGTTGCAATATACAAGTGTTATGGTGTACAATAAACTAAATTAGTAGGTTTTATGGGATACTCACAGTATATTAAGGGGATGCTGTGAAGTTATAGATTGAGGAGTAAATCGCAAACAGCAGTACTGTTTGCTCATTGACCTTATAAAAACTAAGTGACAGACGGGGTGATATAATGGACACAGGTTCAAAGACTAAAAGGTTTGATGCGTCAAGAATTGCTGAGCTTGAGAATCAGCTTCAGGTTGAAAGAGAAAAGTATAATTTCCTAAAAGACATGATTAACTGTGGACTTTGGGAATATGACATAAAGCAAAAGACGCTAATTGAAGGCAAGGGACTTGATGGAGGTAAAGAGGTTTCAATTCCACACTATAGAGAGACCATCAAGCAGAGCCACTATATTTACGAACAGGATTTACCGATATTTGATAATTATGTAGACAGTATGGATCGTGGTGAGGATACCTTTTCTTATGAAATGCGTATGGTTGCAGGCACGAACAGCTTCAAGTGGCTGAGATTTGAAGGCTATACTGTAAAAGATTCTACGGGCACTCCAGTAAAGATTATCGGAAGAACCTTAGATATTGACAAAGAAAAAAATGCAGAAACCGTAGTCATGAAACAGGCCGAAGCAGATACAATCACAGGTCTTCTTACAAAGGATGCCCTTATCAATCAGATGGGCAATACCTTCGCACGCAGTGAAGGCAATGAACGTCATGCCTTCTTACTCATAGACATTAACAATTTTGGCAACATAATCAAATCCTGGGGTGAGGCCTATGGCGAGTATGTTTTGGAAGCCTTTGGTAACGGATTATCTAAGCTTTTTACCCAGGGAGATGTAGTTGCACGTGTTGATGGCGATGCCTTTGTTGTATTCAAAAAAGGCATTAAAAATGCAAAAATTCTCGTTGAAATCGCCAAGATGATTAATAACATGGCCAGTGGTCTCAAGCTCAAAAGAGAGCACGAGCTCAAAGCCAATATTGGTATTTCAATTTTCCCTAATGACGGCAATGAATTTACAACTCTCTACAAAAAGGCAGCAATAGCGCTTCAGTCAGCTAAAAATTCACCTTCAAAGCCATGTGAATTTTATGCTACCACTCTTGCTAATAAGCCTCATGAGGTGAGAAAGCCCGAAGGAGAAAATCCTTCAGCAGCACGTAAGATTATTCAGGAGCAAAAGCAGTCACAATTCGGTAAGGTTGAAAAGTACTTTGTCGATGCAATTATGGAGATGCTTGCAAGTGACGAGGATGATCCTAATGCAATAAATAAAATCTTTGCAGAGCTTGGAAAATATTATAGATTTACAAGAATTTATACCTATAACTACGATAAGCGTGGTAACGTCTGCTCCGTTAAATATTATTGGAATTTAAAGCAGATACCTTACATGCGTGTCTATGAGCGTATTGTTGATGCACAATGGGAAGGAATCTATGCAAGATTCAAAAATGATAAGCTTTTCATGTGCGAAAATTCAAGAAGTCTTGACTTCGAAATTCCTGACGAGCTTACAAATGTATTCCAGCCCGGAGCACTTATGCAATATATGATTAGTGAAGATAAGAATTCCGTAACCTGCATAAGCTTTGAAAGACCTATAGGTCAGACCTGGACCAAGGAAGAGCAGGAGCTTCTTATTAATGTATCAAAGCTTCTTGGAATTTACATGGATCGTATCCGCAACAAAGAAATGCTCGAGGATGAAATTAAATATTCACGAGATGTAATGCTTAACCAGCAGGTTACACATTATGGCGTAGCTTCCGATTCCTACAGACTTCTCTTTGTAGGTGATGCCAACGGACGTCAATACTTTGCAGAAGAGGATAATGCCATCTGCTATAAAACAGTAATGGGAAGAAAGACTCCATGTAAGAATTGTCCTCTCGCAGGTCTTCGTGATGGAAAAGAACGCTGTGCAATGGAAAGCTATTTTGAAAAAAATCAGAAATGGTTTACTTCAACAGCAACAAAGGTAAGACATGCAGAAGAAGAGTATGATTTTATCTGCTGGACTGATGTTACAGCCTTTGTAGAGCGTATGAAATCTAAGGATGTTCTTACAGGTCAGCTTACAGTTGATAAATTTGAAAAGGTCGTTGAATCAAAGGTTTCACTCATGAGAAAGCCTCAGAATGTATTTGTTTATTTCAACATTCCTGACTTCATTGAAATAAATGACCTTTGGGGCTATTCAGTCTGTGATGAGGTTCTCGTTCTTTTCTCATCAGCTATTGCTAATGAGCTTAAGGATGGCGAATTCCTTGCAAGAGTAACCGGTGCGACCTTCCTTATGTTCATTGACTATGATGATAAGGAAAGACTTGAAGCAAGAATAGAAATGATGATGCAGCAGGCAATCGCCTCAGTTCACAGAATGTATCCTGATGTTAAGCTTGCAGTTTGGGCAGGAGCTTACAGAATGAATGGTCATGGCACAGCAATACCTGAGATGGTTGAATATGCCAATACAGCCCGCAAGAGCATTGCAGCTCATACTGACAGGCATGAGGTAGATATCGTATTCTATACAGATGTTATTGATACAGGTGCAACCTTCGAGACCTTCGTAAGAATGAATATGAAGGATGCCCTCAAAAATAAAGAGTTTCGTGTATTCTTCCAGCCACAGCACAATGACGAGGGTGAGATTGTTCTTGCCGATGCAGTCGTACGCTGGGTAACAAAGGAAGGCCAGGTTATTGAGCGTGAGGCCTTTAAGGAAATTATGGAGCAGGATGGCTTTATCCAGGAATTAGATGCTTATACTCATGAAGAAACCTTTAAGCTTCTCTATGAATGGATTGAAAGACAAATTAAGCCACCTGTAATTTCTCTCGCATGCTCATGGCAATACATGTTTAGTCCTGAGTTTATGAACAGAACCAAGCGTATACTTGAAAAATATCCGGTTCCAACAAGCCTTGTTGAATTTGTAATACCTGAAGGAGTTACTGAAAGCAACTTCTACAGAGTAGTTTCAATTCTTCAGGAGCTTCAATCAATGGGCTTTGTGATTTCACTTGATTCCTACATGACTAAGTTCGCACTTAATAGCATGAAGGATAAGGCATCAGTTAAGCTGCTTGAAGAAAATCCTGGAATTAGCAAGCTGGATGATATTCAGGTTGAAGAGAAAGGTTATAAGCCACTTACAGCTGATGACTTTGAAAGTGCAATCAACAAGAAAAATGAATAGAAGGAATCTCTTATAAGGAGAATAAAGGTATTTGCAAAATTAAATGTATAATTAACCAAATCCCGGACAAACTAATATCACCGGAGAAAAATGCATTAAGCTTAATTAGTAAAAGCAAAGCTTGAAAAATCAGTTCCTGCTAAGCTTTTTAGAATTAATCCTTAATTGCTTAAGGCTTCGGATGGTTATTTGTAAAAATAGGGAGGTAATTAGCAATGGCAAATACTGGTAAGACAACTACTAATCAGTCAAAGGATGCTATGGATCGTTTTAAAATGGAGGTAGCTTCTTCTCTTGGAGTACCTTTAAAGAATGGTTATAATGGTGACCTTACTGCTGCTCAGAGTGGTTCAGTCGGAGGCGAAATGGTTCGTCAGATGATTAAAAAGCAGGAAGAATCAATGACCAGATAGGATAAAAAGTCCTGAATTTAGAGACGGCAGCATAAATTTGCTGCCGTCTTTCACACTCTTTACCCAAATCTCTTATTTTTTATAAAAACAATACTAGATTTATTATCTGATGTATGTTATAATTTCATTCTGTTGAGCCATATATTTTAGATGTGTGCTTGTATTATCAAATTTAGAAAAAAGAATAGAATGATTCACTGTGTGAATTTCAGGAGGATTGACTAATGAGTTATCAGATTGAAGATTTGGGAAAGAACATGGCTAAAATTACAATTGAATGTCCTGCAGAAGAATTTGATGCAGCAATTGTAAAGGCATATCAGAAAAATAAGAATAAAATTAATGTACCGGGCTTCCGTAAGGGCAAGGCTCCACTTGCAATGATTGAGAAGATGTATGGTCCAGAGATGTTCTATGAGGATGCAGCTAATGACATTATCCCTGGTGCATATGAAAAGGTTGCTGACGAGTGCGAAATCGATATCGTAAGCAGACCAGAGATTAATGTTACAAATATCAAAAAAGGTGAGGCTTTCATTTTTACTGCAACAGTAGCTGTAAAGCCAAGCGTTGAATTAGGTGAGTACAAGGGCTTAGAGGTTCCTAAGACAGACGTAACTGTAACTGATGAAGAGGTTGAGGCAGATATCCAGAAGACTCTTGAGCAAAATGCTAAGAAGGTAGAAGTTACAGACAGACCTGTTGAAAGTGGAGATGCTACAGTAATTGATTTCGAAGGCTTTGTAGATGGTGTTGCATTTGACGGCGGAAAGGGACTTGATTATCCTCTTACAATCGGTTCAGGTGCATTTATCCCTGGCTTTGAAGATCAGATTATCGGAAAGAACATCGGCGAAGAGTTTGATGTTAATGTTACCTTCCCTGAAGATTATCAGGCAGAAAATCTTAAGGGCAAGCCAGCAGTATTCAAGGTAACAGTTAAGTCTATTACAAAAACTGTTGTAGGCGTTGCTGATGATGAGTTTGCTGATGAAGTTTCAGAAAATTGCAGCACAATTGCTGAGTACAGAGAAGAAGTAAGAACAAAGCTTGCAGATGCAAAGGCTAAGCAGGCAGCTACAAAGAAGGAGGATGAGGCTGTTAAAAAGGCTGCAAATAATGCAACCATCGACATTCCTCAGCCAATGATTGAAGCTCATAAGGAGCAGATGGCTAATGACTTCGCTTACAGACTTCAGTCACAGGGTCTTTCAGTTGAACAGTACTTCCAGTTCACAGGACTTGATGGAAAGAAGTTCCTTGATACTCTTGAGCCACAGGCAATTACAAGAATCAAGACAAGACTTACTCTTGAAGCAATTGCAGATGCAGAAGGCATTGAAGCAAGTGAAGATGATCTTGCTGAAGAATTTGAAAATATGGCTAAGCAGTACAACATGGAAGTTGATAAGGTTAAGGAAGCTCTTGGAGAGCAGACAGAAACAATAAAGGATGACATTCGTGTAAAGAAGGCTGCAAAGCTTGTTACAGATGCAGCTGTAGAGGTTGCTTCTGAAGATAAATAATAGGCTGAGTCAAATCGGTTCAAATCACCCAAACTGGTTTGCAATTGATTTGTAATGATTCAGTTAAAAAAAGTATAATCGGGTAGTGGCTGTGGATTTGCAGCCATTACCTTAATGGAATAAAACAGAATAAAGGTAAGAAGCCGGTTCTGTTTTCTGAAGATAAGGAAAAGTTCAGAAAGCTTTTCCTTTTTTTCACATATATAAAAGGAGGAAAATTATGAGCTTAGTACCTTATGTCATTGAACAGACCAGCAGAGGAGAACGCTCCTATGATATTTATTCAAGACTTTTAAAGGACAGAATTATCTTTCTCGATGGAGAGGTAAATGATGCAAGTGCAAGTGTTATTATTGCACAGCTTTTATTTCTTGAGTCAGAGGATCCTCAAAAGGATATCTGTCTCTATATTAACAGCCCTGGTGGTTCAGTAACTGCCGGAATGGGTATTTATGATACAATGAAATATATTAAGTGTGATGTATCAACCATTTGCGTAGGAATGGCAGCAAGTATGGGAGCCTTCCTTCTTTCAGGTGGTACAAAGGGTAAAAGATATGCACTTCCAAATGCAGAAATAATGATTCATCAGCCATCAGGTGGTGCGCAGGGTCAGGCTACCGAAATTGAGATAAATGCAAGACATATTCTCAAGACCAGAGAAAAGCTTAATAAAATCCTTGCTGAAAATACAGGTAAGTCTTATGAAACACTTTGTGCAGATACAGAGCGTGACAATTGGCTTGATGCAGCTGAGGCTAAGGAGTATGGCCTTATAGATGAAGTTATTGTCAGCAGATAACTCTTTTTGGCGACAGTAGGAGCAAAATTCTACTGATTTGCCTATACTTCAAATTAAAAGGAGAAATATAGTGGCAAGAAATAATGGTACAAGAAATAATGCATCCTGCTCATTTTGCGGAAAACCAAAGAGCATGGTTGACAAACTTATTCAGGGACCTAATGATGTCTATATTTGTGATGAGTGTGTAAAGCTTTGCGAAGAAATTCTTGGCGATGAAGATATGGATTATTCAGAGCCTTCAGATATTGATGGCTATGATTATGACAAAGATATCGATAATGGCTCAGAAATAAATCTTGTAAAGCCTAAGGCAATGAAGGAATTTCTTGATCAATATGTAATTGGTCAGGATGAAGCAAAAAAAGCCTTGAGTGTAGCAGTTTATAATCATTATAAGAGAATACTCTCGGGTGATTCACTTGATGTTGAGCTTCAAAAGAGCAATGTACTTATGATAGGACCTACAGGCTCAGGAAAGACCTATATTGCACAGACACTTGCAAAGATAATAAATGTTCCGTTTGCAATAGCAGACGCAACAACACTTACAGAAGCCGGTTATGTGGGTGAGGATGTTGAAAATATTCTCTTAAAACTCATTCAGGCAGCGGATTATGATATTGAGCGTGCAGAGCATGGTATAGTTTATATCGATGAAATTGATAAGATAACCAGAAAGTCAGAAAATGTCTCAATTACAAGAGATGTTTCAGGCGAAGGCGTTCAGCAGAGTCTTTTAAAGATTTTAGAGGGCACTGATGCCAGTGTACCACCTCAGGGAGGACGTAAGCATCCAAATGCAGAAATGTATCATATAAATACAACAAATATCCTCTTTATATGCGGAGGTGCATTTGACGGACTTGAAAAAATCGTAGAAAATCGAATTGGTCAAAAGTCGATAGGCTTTAATGCAGAGCTTAATGATAAGATTAATGAGAAAATCGGTGATTTGTTCAGAAAGGCAATGCCACAGGATTTAGTGAAGTTTGGACTTATTCCTGAATTTATCGGACGTGTTCCTGTAACCGTCGCTCTGGACAGACTTACAGAGGATGATTTAATAAGAATACTTTCAGAGCCTAAAAATGCACTTACAAAGCAGTATGCAGCTCTCCTAAGACTTGACGGAGTAGAGCTTGAGTTTACAGATGAGGCACTTCGTGCGGTAGCAAAGCTTTCGGAGGAAAGAAATACCGGTGCAAGAGGACTTCGCTCAATACTTGAAAATATTATGATGGATGTTATGTATGAAGTCCCTTCTGATGAAAATGCAGTAAGGTGTATTATAACAGAAGAAGCAGCAAAGGGAGAGGCAAAGCCGGATCTCATCAGAGATGCATCTGTCTAAATATAAAAACTAAAATTAAAGAAAATGGTAAGGAATGGAGGATACAAAATGATTATAAACAAAGCTGAGCTTGAAACAGTTTGCGGTATCACCAGTAAGCTGCCGGAAAATATGCAGCTTGAATTTGCATTCTCCGGGAAATCAAATGTTGGCAAGTCATCACTGATAAATGCGCTTGTCAATAGAAAAGCCTTGGCAAGAACATCTTCTCAGCCGGGCAAAACTCAAACAATTAATTTTTATCATTTAAATGACAGCTTTTATTTTGTGGACCTTCCGGGCTATGGCTATGCGAAGGTTTCACAGGAAATAAAGGCAAAGTGGGGAACGATGATTGAAAGATATCTTAAAACCTCAAAACAGCTTGCACTGGTATTCCTTTTAGTAGATATCAGGCATGAGCCATCTGAAAATGATAAAAATATGTATGAATGGGTAGTTTATAATGGCTTTAAGCCGGTTATAATAGCTACAAAGCTTGACAAGATAAAAAGAAGTCAAAAGGACAAGCAGCTTAAGCTTGTAAGGCAGGGACTTGGAGCAAGCTCAGATACGCGTATAATTCCATTTTCATCGCAGACCAAACAGGGGCTTGAGGAAATTTGGGCATTGATGGAAGAAATTATAAATAAAGGCAGCGTAGCTGAGTAAAAGCTTAGCCTGTGCCACAAAGTGGCATTAAGGTTATAAGCAAGTAGCGAAGCGGACCAGAAACATCCGCTTTTATGGATAAGGATTACGATAGGAGAGTATTATGAGAAACATTATTATTGACGGAAGCTTAATGACAACAAAGGAGCAAATGCATGATGAACTTATTTCAGCATTTGGACTGCCATATTATTATGTAAGGAATTTGGACTCACTGTATCAGATTTTGTCAAAAGAGACTGATCCCGTTCAGATAGTTGTTGAAAATAAAGATAAAATAGTACTCGGCTATGGAAATGCACTTTTGCTACTCTTTAAAGACCTTGCGGCTAAAAACAAAAATTATACATTAGTAATAAAATAATAAACTTGTATTACAATTCACCATAAAATTTGTTATTCTGGGCGTACTTGTATTTATAACTATTTAACCTTATCTGAAGTGGCTTTAAGGTTATGAGCAAGTAGCGAAGCGTACCCGGAATATCCGCTTTGATTAATGCTTAGTGCAACTCTGATTATGATAAAAGCATGCTTCTAATTATTACTATTAAAAGCATGCTATTCATATCTTTGATTACTGTTATGTTGAAAAATATCATCGGAAAAGTGATATTAATTATTATCCTTTAGAAGAACATCTAAAACGTAGGCATATATGTCTGCGTTTTTTTGTTTCCATTTATCGCAGATTGTCTGAGCTGCAGAAATGGTAGGAACAGAAAGCTTGAGTTCAATTATTGCATTATCGCGTTCTAAAATCTTAAGCTCTGCAACGTATTCGCCAAGTGCAGATTCATAGTAATCGGCAAAAGAAGAAACCTCTTCTCTTAAGGCATATTTTTCTTCAGCCAGATAAATATCGATGTCATCGCGTATATCCTTTGAAATCTGCTTGTAGAAAAATGAAAGAGTTTCACGACCTTCATCCGTAATCTTATAGAGAGTCTGACTGCGAGAGGTTTCCATTGTAATGTAGTGGTCATCTACCAGTTCACTGAAAACCTGCTGAATGTTAAAATAATTAGTATATTCTCTTTCGGTGATAAATTTTGTCAGCTGTGCGTTGGACATTGGAAAGTCAACCCTATCTAATATGTAAAGAACGATAAGCTTGTACAGCATAAGTGTTTCCGGTTTCATTAAAAATTTTATCTCCTTGCTTCTTGTTTATGATAAATCACTATATTTTATATCACATAATTGAAAAATTATTAAATCTTATATTACATGATTGATAAATCATAATATCTTATGTTGCATAATTAATTATATGCTCTTAAAAAATATTCTTACCCATAGGCTACATAATACCATTTAAATTTACAAACTGCAACAATTCATTTATGATTATAAAGAATTTCTAAAGTCCTTGACGTAAGTTATAAAAGAATGTAAAATGAAACAAGGTGTAAGACCTGACTAATTATTTCTTTTGGAGGAGGAATTACAATGGGTATATTATCAAGATTTAAAGATATTATGTCAGCAAATATTAATGCATTGCTGGACAAGGCAGAGGATCCTGAAAAGATGATTGACCAGTGCCTTAGAAATCTTAATTCTGATTTGGCAAAGGTAAAGCAGGAGACAGCTACCGTTATGGCACAGGAGGCGTCCGCTAAGCGTGAGCTTGATGAGTGTCAGGATCAGATTAATAAAATGCAGAGCTATGCAATCAAGGCAGTTGAAGCAGGCAATGATGGGGATGCAAAGAGATTTCTTGCTGAAAAGGCAACTCTTTCTGCAAAGCTTGTAACACTTCAGGATACTTATACGGTTGCGGCTGATAATTCTAAAAAGATGCGTGAGATGCATGATAAGCTCACAAATGACATAAAAGAAATTGAACTTCGTAAGGATGCAATCAAGTCAAAGCTTGCTGTTGCTAAGGCACAGGAAAGAGTTAACAACATGACTTCAAATGTTGAATCCTCAAATCGTTCAATTGCAAGCTTTGAAAGATATGAAAATATGGCAAATCAAAAGCTGGATAAGGCAGCAGCTATGGCTGAGCTTAACAGAGGAACCGAGGAGGCAGGAATTAAGGACCTTACTCGCAAGTATTCAGCAGGAGCTGATGTTGATGCAGAGCTTGAAGCTCTTAAGGCCTCACTTGGTCAGACAACTTCAGCAGAATAAGATTATTACTGCAGGCAGTAAATATAAGGCCCCTGTAATTACAGGGGCTTAATTTTTCTTATAAAAGGAGACAATACAAATGTGGATTGCGGACAAGTGGAAAGATTATGAAATAATAGATACATCAGAAAAGGAAAAGCTTGAAAGATGGGGAAACTATATACTTGTAAGACCTGATCCACAGGTAATCTGGAATACTCCTAAAAAAGACAAAAGATGGTTTTCTCCCAATGCTCATTATCACAGAAGCAATAAAGGCGGTGGAGAATGGGAATTCTTTTCACTTCCTGAAAGCTGGAGCATTAGCTATGGAGATTTGAAATTCAGTCTTCGTCCCTTTAGCTTTAAGCATACAGGACTTTTCCCTGAACAGGCACTTAACTGGGATTGGTGTGCGGGAAAAATTCACCGGGCCTTGGAAAAAAATCCTGACAGAAAAATAAAGGTTTTAAATTTATTTGCTTATACAGGTGGAGCAACAATAGCTGCAGCAAACGCAGGAGCAAGCGTCACACATGTAGATGCAAGCAAAGGAATGGTTTCGTGGGCTAAGGATAATGCCACCTTATCTGGACTTGGCGATGCACCAATCAGATATCTCGTAGACGATTGTGCAAAGTTTGTTGAAAGAGAAATTAGACGAGGAAACAAATATGATGCTATAATAATGGACCCTCCATCCTACGGTAGAGGACCTAAAGGGGAAATTTGGAAAATTGAAGATTCAATCTACGATTTTGTAGGACTATGCGAAAAAGTCCTTGCTGATGATGCAATCTTTGTTCTTATTAATTCATATACGACAGGTCTGCAGCCTGCTGTACTGACCTATCTGCTTGAAACTCAGATAAATAAAAGTCACAAAGGAAGAGTTACAGCTGACGAAATAGGTATTCCGGTGTCAGGCAACGGACTTGTACTTCCATGTGGTGCGAGCGGAAGATGGGAAGGACAGTAATATTATTATTAAAAAAGCTGAGAAGGACAGCAATATATAGAAAATAAAGCTGAGAAGGACCGTAATATGTGTAAAAGAAAGCTAAGAAGGACAGTGGTATATGGAAAAGAAAGCTGAAACAAGTAAAATAAAAAAGCTGCTAAGATGGTGGCCACTACCGGTTTATATTATTGGAGTAATTGTTCTTATATTATTTATAAAAAGCGGAGATGAAGAGGACCTCTACAAAGCTCATATGAAAAAAGGAACAGAAACTGTAACAATCGGTGACTATGATTATACAGTATTGAGTAAAGAGGACGAAGACAGTTATATTGGCTCATCAGTCAGTGACAAGCTTAATGCAGTAAAAAAAGACAAGATTGCAAGCCTTCGTTCCTACTTATTGTATGTATCGGTATTCTATTCAATTGAAGGTGATGAAGAATTTGATTATGTAATGGATGGCAAGAATACCGTCTATGTAAAGAGTGAATTGCTTTCACAGGCCCAGGCCTATTATAATGATTATACAAATATAAACAGCTTCAAAATTACTACTACTGCAAAAGATTATGAAAGCATGAAGGAAGTAAGCCCGGATGTTTATGAAATGCTTGACGAGCTTTCCGGTGATGAGGTCTTAATAAAAGACAAGTCAGTAACTGAGAATTATGAAAATCGTCGAGAAATTTATGGCTTCTATGATAATGGTCTGATGTATAGGGCCGTAGAGGAATTGTTTAAATATAATAATGAAATTTATCTCACTACCTATTATGCAGATGCAGATGATAACAATGGAACTACGGTTATTAAAGGAATTAAGCTTCCTGAGGAATATCAAAGCAGTTTTAAGGAATATTGGACCGAGTAAATTAGGACGCAGGCAAAGTGCACAAAAATATGATTGATTTTTGTGAAACCTTGTTAAAAAATAAATTGAATAAAATTTTAAAAAGTGTTGATTTTTTGAAACACACGTAGTATAATGCTCAATGTTGTGACGTTGATAGCGTAGATGCGTGAGGTTGCCACGAAAGTGGGTTTTTACGCGGAGCAAATGTCAAGTTATAAAAACTGGCGACAAGTCACTGTACCAAGAAATTTCTGCTTCGGGCAGACAGACCGTGTGTGATTAATGTTTATGCATAAGCATAAATAGTCCGAGACAGCCGACCTGTGTACGGCTGCTGTAAAAGGAAACGGTATGTTTATGGTATGGAGACCAAGCAAATTAATTGCTTGGTTATTTTTTACGAATAAACAGGAAACACACGGAAGAGTGTACAGTCACCGCTTGTTGCGCTGCAAAAAGTGCGAAAAGGAGGCGGCTATTATGGCAAGCAATGTAATGAGAATCACTTTAAAAGCTTATGATCATCAGTTAATTGATGCATCTGCAGCTAAGATTGTGGAGACAGCAAAGGGAACAGGCTCAAAGGTCAGCGGTCCTGTACCAATGCCTACTAAGAAAGAGGTAATCACAATCTTAAGAGCTACTCACAAGTATAAGGATTCACGTGAGCAGTTCGAGCAGAGAACTCACAAGAGATTAATTGATATCATTGCTCCTACAAAGGAGACAAAGGATGCTTTACAGAAGGTTGAAATGCCAGCAGGTGTTTTACTCACCGTCAAGATGATCACCAAATAAATCATCTTGTGAAAATTTAGTATGACTCCCGAGGGAGTCCGCTGTAGATCAAACAGGAGGTAGTATCTATGAAGAAAGCTATTTTAGCTACAAAGGTCGGAATGACACAGATCTTCGATGAGAGCGGTGCATTCATTCCGGTAACAGTTCTTCAGGCTGGTCCATGTCCGGTAACTCAGGTTAAGACAATGGAAAAGGACGGCTATGAGGCTGTACAGGTAGGCTTTGGTGACATCAGAGAAGTTCTGGTAAATAAGCCTAGAAAGGGTATCTTTACAAAGGCAGGAGTTGCTAACAAGAGATATCTCAAGGAATTTAGATTTGAAAATGCTGCAGAGTATGCAGTTGGTCAGGAAATTAAAGCTGACATCTTTAGTGCAGGAGACAAGATTGATGTTTCTGGCGTTTCAAAGGGACATGGTTTCCAGGGCGCAATCAAGAGACATGGTCTTTCAAGAGGACCTATGGGACACGGTTCTAAGTATCACAGACATGCTGGTTCAAACGGTCCTGCAACTACTCCGGGTCGTGTATTTAAGGGCAAGCATATGCCAGGTCATATGGGAAGCTTAAATGTAACAATTCAGAATCTTGAAGTTGTTAGAGTTGACCTCGAGAACAACATGCTTTTGGTTAAGGGTGCAGTACCTGGTGCTAAGAAATCCTTAGTCGTTGTAAAAGAAGCTGTTAAAAGCAGTAAATAACGATTAGGAAAGGAGAGTCACAAAAATGGCAAACGTTAGTGTTTATAATAAAGAAGGCGTTCAGACAGGTTCAATTGAGCTTGCTGATTCAGTTTTCGGTGTAGAAGTAAATACACATTTAATGCACTTAGCTGTTGTAGCTCAGTTAGCTAATAAGCGTCAGGGCACACAGAGTGCAAAAACCCGTTCTGAAGTTTCAGGTGGTGGAAGAAAGCCATGGAGACAGAAGGGAACAGGACATGCAAGACAGGGTTCAACTCGTTCACCTCAGTGGACAGGCGGCGGCGTAGTATTCGCTCCAAAGCCAAGAGATTACTCTGTAAAGATGAATAAAAAGGAAAAGGCCGGAGCTATTAAGTCAGCTTTAACAAGCAGAGTTAATGATTCAAAGATTTTCGTAATGGAGGATCTTGATCTTGAGGCAATCAAGACAAAGCAGGTCGTTTCAATACTTGGTGGTTTAAATGTAAGCAAGGCACTCATTGTTACATTAGATGTTAATGAAAACCTTGTACTTTCAGCAAGAAATATTCCTGGAGTACGTACAGTACCATCAAACGAAATCAGTGTATATGACATTCTTAAGTATGATAACCTTGTTATCACAAAGGATGCAGTAGCTAAAATTCAGGAGGTGTACGCATAATGGCAGATATTAAATACTATGACGTAATTCTCTCTCCTATCGTTACTGAAAAGAGCATGAATTATTTGGCAGAAAAGAAGTATTGCTTCTATGTTCATACAGATGCTACAAAGTCTCAGATTAAAGAGGCTGTTGAAAAGATGTTCCCTGGAACAAAGGTAGCAGGCGTTAACACCTCAAGTGTTTCAGGCAAGAAGCGCAGACGTGGTATGACAATCGGTTACACAGCTGATAAGAAAAAAGCAGTAGTTCAGTTAACAGAGGACAGTGCAGATATCGAAATCTTCACAGGCTTATAAAATTTGAATTTATCAGATTGACGCTTTTTAAGTATTAATCGAAAGGAGTAAATAAAATGGGAATTAAAAAGTACAACCCATATACACCTTCTAGAAGAAACATGACAGGTTCTGATTTCGCAGAGATTACAACATCAACCCCTGAGAAGTCACTCACAGTTTCACTTAAGAAGAATTCAGGCCGTAACAACCAGGGTAAAATTACTGTTAGACACCAGGGTGGCGGTTCTAGAAGAAAGTATAGAATTATTGATTTCAAGAGAAAAAAGGATGGAGTACCTGCAGTAGTTAAGACTATTGAGTATGATCCAAACAGAACAGCAAACATTGCACTTATTGCATATGCAGATGGCGAGAAGGCTTATATCCTTGCTCCTGAAGGACTTCAGGTTGGCGACAAGCTTATGAATGGTCCTGAGGCAGAAATTAAAGTTGGTAACTGTCTTCCACTTCAGAATATGCCAATCGGTTCACTTGTTCACAATATTGAGCTTTATCCTGGAAAAGGCGGACAGCTTGTTCGTTCAG
>CAZVBH010000008.1:0-43339 GCA_964625275.1 uncultured Lachnoclostridium sp. | reverse complement strand
AGTGGGATATGTGGCAGCCGGGAATGGCTATAGTTGACTTCACTAACCCTGAAGCCTGCAAATGGTATAAGTCAAAGCTTGAAGCCTTAGTAGACATGGGTGTTGACTGTTTCAAGACAGACTTTGGTGAAAGAATACCAACAGATTGTGTATACTATGACGGTTCAGATCCAAAGAAGATGCACAACTATTATACATACCTTTATAACAAGCTTGTTTACGAGGTACTTAAAGAAAAGAAGGGTGAAGAAGAGGCAGTTCTCTTTGCAAGATCAGCAACAGCAGGTGGTCAGAAGTTCCCTGTACACTGGGGCGGTGACTGCTGGAGCGATTATGAGTCAATGGAAGAAAGCCTTCGTGGAGGACTTTCACTCTGTCTTTCCGGCTTCGGCTTCTGGAGTCATGACATCGGAGGATTTGAAGCTACTTCAACTGCAGATGTTTATAAGAGATGGTGTGCCTTCGGACTACTCTCAACACATTCCAGACTTCATGGATCAAGCTCTTACAGAGTACCTTGGGCTTATGATGAAGAGGCTTGTGAGGTTGTCAGCAAATTTGCAAAGCTTAAAGGCAAGCTGATGCCATATCTCTACAGAAATGCAATTGAGACAAATAAAACAGGTGTTCCTTCAATGAGAGCAATGGTTCTCGAGTTTACTAATGATCCTACCTGTACATATCTCGATAAACAGTACATGCTCGGTGATTCACTTTTAGTAGCTCCAATCTTCAATGATAAGAGTCTTGCTAAATTCTATCTCCCTGAAGGAAAGTGGACCAACTACTTTACAGGTGAAGTTAAGGAAGGTCAGAAGTGGTATACAGAGACAGTACCTTATACAGAAATTCCTCTCTATGTAAAAGAAAATACAATTCTTGCACTTGGTAAGGAAGAAAAGGCTGTTTATGACTATGAAGATGATGTAACACTCAAGGTTTACCAGCTTCAGGATGGTAAGACAGCCAAGACTGTTGTTTATGACGGAAAGAAGCAGCTTAGAATAACAGCAGAAATTTCAAGAAATGGCAATGAATATTCAATCTGCATTAAGGGTGATGCAGTTGGTAAGGTTGAAATTAATGGAACAGAAATCAAATTTGCCGGAGATCTTGAGAAAAAAGTAAATGCTTAATGGGAGAAATTTTAATGAGTAATTTTAAAACCTACAATGTTCATATCGGACCTGCTAAGACTGCAGTTGATCTTACAGATGGTAGCGAAAGAGGAGAATATGTAAATCAGGATTATATTCTCAGACAGCTTGGAAGACCACACAGATGTATCAATCTCATGTATTGTTATTATCCAAATGATGAGGGATGGCCAACAAGAGCTCATGATGCTCATGCACATGACAATATTACTGACGTATGGGATTATCCTTATGATGACTATTTTACTTATAAGGGCGGTCTTAATGGAACTCTTGATGATGAGCCATTTACTTATATGCGTGATGTAAGAAGACATGGACAGGATGTATGTCTTACACTTACAATTGACCCATTTGTTTCAGATGATCATCTTGAAGCAATTTGTAAGGACCTTGCAAACTTTGGTCGTATTCTTGTAAGAGTAAATCATGAAGCAACAGGAAACTGGTTCAGCTTTAACAAGCGTGCAAGCTATCAGCAGGTTGCTGATTTCTTCACACATGTGTGTGAAGTATTCCATAAAAATGCACCTAACTGTAAGCTTATTCTTTGCCTTGACGGATGTAAGAGTGCAGATGATGAAAAGATGGAAATGGAAGATATTTTCGCTGAAGCTGCAAGAGCTACAGATATTGTTTCCGTAGACAGATATATGGCTCTTCACTGGGGCTGGCCTGTTGATGTGGCACTTAAAGGCGGCACAACACATTCACGCTCAAAGGTAACCGATATTTACAATATGTGCAAAAAGTCTTATGAAAGATATGCTTATGTAAATGGCGGACTTCACAAACCAATGGTACTTTCTGAACTTAATGCAGATGCAGATGTAACAGGTCCTTATGACCAGGCTGCAATGTTCAGAGAGTTTGCAGATTTACTTGAAAAGGACGATGAAAACTGGCTTTCCGCATTTACTATGTATATGTTCAGAGACAGAGGCCGACTTGGTCTTGAGATTGAAGATCCTAACAATAGTGAAGTTGGAATCAAGCAGCCACTTATGGATACTTATAGAGAAATGATTCATGAAGATTTCTTTAGTCCTAAGCTGGAGCTTGAGGGAGAGGCTTCATTCCCTAAGAAGCTCAGATGGGGTTCATTTGAAGATTCAGAGGGTGTTGCAGTAGAGCTTAAGCTTGATTCTACACCTGTCTTCTTTGAAGCCTACTTCGATGAAGAGCTTATCGATGCAAATCTTATGATGGAAATTGACGGAGAATGGTTCTACAAAGCGCCTGGTGTTAAGTGTGTAGATTTATCATCAGCTTTCTTCAATAAGAAGATAGAAGCACCTGCTGTAAAGACACTTAAATTCTTCGCACCACCTGCAACCGGAGAAAATGATCCTACCCAGGGAGAAGACTGGCAGATGAATTATTATTATACAATGCCAAAGCTTCCTGAAATCAGAATTGAATATGAGCCAGTTGTAGAATAAAGAACTTAATAAGAAATATTAAAATAGGACGGGAATACTCACAAATATGATGCCGGGGCGACGCTTCGCGCCTATCATGCTCTTACGTGCAAACATATTTGTGAGTATTCCCTGTATTATGCTCTGAATTCTGGGCTTGTAGAATAATTATGGAAATGGGATGAATATGCTCCAATATGGTGCTATAATACATCTGATTCTACGTTTGTAGAGTTTACAGAGTTGGACGGGAATACGAACAAATTCAAATTGTAAATGTAGAAAACTATCGAAAAATATTGACTAATCGGCTGTCAAAAAGCTAAGAATAATAATCAGTTTTACACAATGAACAAAAATAATCTCTCTGATATATCAAAATTGTAAAATTAAATTAAAAAATCGTATATTTATGAAATGTGCATAAATTTTTATTGGTAGGTTTGAATGATTTTACTAATATAAAACATTGATGTAGTATCAAAATATAGTAAAAATGCGCAAAAAAATCTCCGAGAATTGTTGCATATTCACAATAGATATGGTATCATACTTTAGAATATATTTATTGTGTCTACGTGTGGGCAAAAATAGTATAATTGAAAAAATTGTATATTTGCTGTTAATTTGACTGTAGAAAATTGTTAAATATAGTCAACGCGTCGGACCTGATTACGAAAGGATAGGCATGGGTGAATTCTTTAATCTTGAAGGACCATTAATTTCATTTCTTGATAAATGTGGTCGGGTAATTTTACTTGGAATTTTTTGGATAATCTGTTGTCTTCCTGTTGTAACAATTGGACCGTCATCGGCAGCTCTATACTACGGCATCACAAAAACGATAATGCATGAAAGAAGCGGACCGGCAAAGGAATTTTTTAAGTGCTTCAAAAGAGTTCTTAAAAAAGGTATTGTGCTTACTGTCATTTTTGGCGCAGCAATTGCAATCCTGGCCCTGGATATTTTAGTATGGTTTCGCAAATCAACTAAATCATCACTTGTAAGCATGAATGCTTGCATTATATTGTTGATAGTGATTTTAGCCATAACCTGCTATGTTTTTCCGGTTCTTTCGAGATTTAATTATGGAATTAAGGATTTGATTAAGCTTTCAGCTTTTATGGCATTAAAGCATCTTCCTTTTACTGTACTTAATCTTTTAGTATTGGCTTTATCAGCACTTCTTGTATGGTGTCTAAATATTTCAATTATATTTGTACCGGGAGTTGCCTGCATCATCATATCCATTATGATGGAAAATATATTTAAGAAATACATACCAAAGCCTGGAGAGGGTGAAGAAGTTTGGTATGATGAATAAAGTAACTAAAGGAGGTTTATATGCACGCTAAAGTTTTATTAAAACGTGTGGTTGCATCTGCATTGGTTTCTTCAATGCTTTTGTCATCTGTGGCTTTTGCCGATACGGCTGATGATACTTCATCTGCTGATGCCCAGACTGCAGAAGAAACTGTAACTGATGCGGCCGGTTCTTCTGAAGACGGACTTACTGAATCTGAGTCCGCAGATGACCTTTCATCTGATTCCGAAGCTGAAGATGCAGTTGAGGAAGAACCAGAAGAAGTTGTAGATCCTGCGACAATGACCAGTGATGATTACAAATACATCCTGGATTATTACAACATTGACGAGGATACATTAAGCTATGAAGATTACCTTGCAAAGCATGGCGCAGTTACGGAAGCAGGCAGCTTCTCAGTAAATGCTTATGATGCTTTCCTTGCAGCTAATCACTATGAGGGTATGGAGCCTGAGGGCATCTCTACCAGCTCTTCAAGTCTTCCTAGAGAAGTCTACGGGGACGATAATGAAGCTGCACCGGGACAGGATGAAACAGCACTTACCCTTGATGAGGCAGGCTTCGTAGATTTTCAGTTTGATGTTGAAAAAGCAGGCTATTATTATGTAAGTCTTACTTATTATAATATAGAGTCTAAGAATTCAAGCATACAAAGAGCTGTATTCCTTGACGGAAAGCTCCCTTATTCTGAGCTTACAAGTATCAGTCTTAAGCGTATGTGGGATAACAAATCAACCGCTGCACCTACTGATTCAGCTACCGGTGAATTTACTACCGACTCAGATGGCAATGTTCAGTGGTATGCAGATAATCAGGGTAACCAGTTAAAGGTTTCTCAGGTAGAGGTACATGACTGGCAAACTTCTTATTTATATGACAGTCAGGGTTATTATTCCGGAGAGCTTGCTCTTTACCTTGAAGAGGGTACGCATATAATCACTCTTTATTCAATAACAGAAGCAACTGTTTTATATTCAATCAACTTTGAATATATTCCTGAAACTCTTACTTATGAAGAGTATGAGTCGGCAAACTCAGGTAAAGACAGAGCAAGTGGTCAGATGATAACAATTCAGGCAGAAAATGCTACTCTTAAATCATCTCAGATGCTTTATCCACAGCAGGATCAGTCATCCTCAGCAGTCAGACCATATAGTGCTAAGCTTCTTCTTAATAATACTATTGGTGGAAACTCATGGAGACTTATCGGTGACTGGCTCGAATGGAACTTCGATGTAGAGCAGAGTGGCTACTACAATATCGAACTTCTTTGCAAGCAGAATTTCACCAAAGGTATTTATGTATCACGTAAGATAACAATTGATGGCGAAGTTCCTTTCAAAGAACTCGAAGAGTACGGCTTCGAATATGACAGCACCTGGTACTATGAAGTCCTCGGTGAAGAAAATGAAGATGGTGTTAAAGATCCATTTGAAATTTATCTTGATGCCGGAACTCATACCTTGAGAATGTCAGTTGTACTTGGTGAGTTCGGTGATATCGTAGGACGAGTTTCAGATGTAACTGCTGACCTCAATAAAATATACCGAGAAGTTATCTGTGTAACAGGTAAATCACCTGACGTATGGCGAGATTACGAAATTGAAGATTCTCTTCCAAATTTAACCTCAGAGCTTCAGGATGCTTATGATCAGCTTGATTCAATCATCACAGATTTCGAAGCACTTGTTGGAACGGGTAGTGATAAGGAAAGAGCTCTTACAACAATGAGAACTCAGGTCGGTGAAATTATTGAAGATAATGAATACTTCGTAAAAGTAGTTTCGGACTTCAGATCTAACGTTCGTGCCTGTGGTACCTGGATTGCTGATGTAATCGGACAGCCTCTTGCACTTGATTCAATTTATATCTATTCAGTAGATCAGGAAGTTGATCATGTATCAAATAATTTCTGGAAGAAGTTCATCCATGAAATGAAGAGACTTTTCTATTCCTTCATTATTGACTATGACATCGTAGGTGATACCTCAGATCCTGATGAAGATATTCCAGAACTCGTTCTTTGGGTTGGTACCGGTCGAGATCAGTCAAGCGTTATCAAGTCAATGATTTCAGAAGATTTCACAAGCGAGTACGGAATTAATGTTACGGTAATGCTCGTTGATATCAATACACTCCTTCAGGCAACACTTGCAGGACAGGGTCCTGATGTGGCAATCGAAGTTAACTATGACCTCCCTGTTAACTATGGTCTCCGTGGAGCTGTAACTGATTTGTCACAATTTGATGATCTTGACGAAGTACTCGCAAGATTTGATGACAGTGCCTATGAAGCTTATCAGTATAAAAATAAGGATGGCTCAGTTTCAACCTTTGCTCTTCCTTGTAACCAGACATTCTTAGTAATGTTCTATAGAAAAGATATTCTTCAGGAACTTGGAATTGATCCACCTGAGACATGGGATGACATGATTAAGGCTCTTACAGTAATGTCACAGAATAACATGGATTTAGGTATGATTCCTGGTGAGGAAGTATTCCTTACATTCCTTCTTCAGAATGGCGGCGAATACTATAATGAAGATGGATCACTTTGTACTCTTGATTCAGAAGAGGCAATCAATTCATTCAATCAGTATTGTGAGTGGTATACAGATTACGGTGTAGATCAGACTACCAGTGTAGAAGATCGTTTCCGTACCGGTGAAGCTCCAATCATTATTTACAACTTTGGTTACTACAATACCTTACAGGTATCTGCACCTGATATCAACGGACTCTGGGATGTAACTCAGGTTCCTGGTACAGAAAAGGTTGCAGAGCAGAATATTTATGATGCAAATGGTGACCTTATTGCAAAGGCAGGACAGACTTATGTTGACCATACAATTGCCAGTGTAGGTAATGCATGTATAATCATGTCAGCCTGTGAAGATAAGGATTCAGCATGGACCTTCCTTAAGTGGTGGACATCAGCCGATACTCAGGTAATGTATTCTCACGAAATGGAATCTATCAACGGTGCATCAGCTAAGGTTCCAACAGCTAACCTTGAAGCCTTTGAAGAAATTGGTTATCCTGTTAACTTTACAAATACCATTCAGAATCAGAGATATACTGTTCGTGGTATCAGACAGGTTGCAGGTAGCTACTACACATATCGTTACCTCAATAACGCATTCTATGCAGTAACAGCTGATACGGATTCCTCAACTCCTCGTGAAGAGCTGACAGACCGTATTACTTATATCAATGACGAAATTGCATATAAGCGTTCAGAATTAGGATTAGATTAGAAAGGAGAAGATAAATGGGATCAGAAGCTAACACACAGCCAATAGTTCACAGGCTGACATTAAAGCAGAAGATTTATAGAAGCAGGGCATCATATTTTATGCTTGCACCATACTTCATACTTTTCTTCTTCTTTACAATTTTACCTGTACTTGCATCAGTTGTGCTCAGTTTTACATATTTCGATATGTTAAACTGGCCAACCTGGGTAGGCTTTAACAACTATGCAAGACTCTTCCTGGATGATGAGATTTTCCTTATCGCCCTGAAGAATACACTGTTATTCGCAGTAATAACAGGACCTCTTTCATACATAATGTGTCTCTTATTCGCATGGATTATTAACGAGTTCCATGGAAAATTCAGAGCCTTCCTTACTCTGATTTTCTACGCTCCATCTATCTGCGGTAATGCATATACAGTATGGACTTTCATTTTGAGCTCTGACCGTTATGGTTACCTCAATTCCTTCCTCATCAAATGGGGATTTTCAAACGAAGCAATTTTGTGGTTCCAGACTGAGAAGCTTGTAATGCCTTGTCTTATTGTTATTCAGCTCTGGTTATCACTTGGTACCGGTTTCCTTTCATTCATCGCAGGTCTTCAGACAATTGATAAGTCAATGTACGAAGCAGCAGCAATGGATGGTATCAAGAACCGTTGGCAGGAATTGTGGTATGTAACTCTTCCTGCAATGAAGCCACAGCTCTTATTCGGTGCCGTTATGCAGATTACACAGTCCTTTGCAGTAGGTGATATTTCTATTCAGCTTGCAGGTAACCCTTCAGTTAACTATGCAGGTACAACAATTGTTACTCACCTTATTGACTATGGTACAACAAGATTTGAAATGGGTTATGCCTCAGCTATTGCAACCATCCTTTTCTTACTGATGGTTGGAACTAACAAGATAGTACAGGCTATCCTTAGAAGGGTTGGTGAGTAGAATGGCTAAGACAAAAACTGTTGCAAAGCGCAGATTATTCCATAGAGAAAAGCAGCTTAACCGTTCCGCAGCCGGCAATGGTCTGTTGTTCTTCTTCATGGCAATTTGTGGTGTATTCATGGCTTTACCACTTGTAATGCTCGCAAATAATGCCTTGAAGCCACTGGATGAAATTTATCAGTATCCACAGTCTATCCTGGTTAGAAACCCTACCCTCGATAACTTCAAGGATCTCTTCGTAGTAATGAGCGATTCATGGGTACCATTTTCAAGATATATTTTAAATACTATCCTGATTACAGGCTGTGGTACTGTAGGACACGTTGTAATTGCATCACTTGCAGCTTATCCTTTAGCTAAGCACAAGTTCCCGGGAAAGAATGTTATGTTCAGCATGATTGTCCTTTCCATGATGTTCTCTTATAACGTAACTCAGATTCCTCTCTATATGGTTATTTCATATTTAGGAATCAACAATACTTATCTTGCGGTAATTCTTCCACCATGGCAGTATGGTATGGGACTTTACCTCATGAAGCAGTTCATGGAGCAGATTCCTGATTCACTTATGGAATCAGCAAAACTCGATGGTGCATCTGAATTTACAATTTTCTGGAAGATATTCATGCCAAACGTTAAGCCTGCATGGCTGACACTTGCAGTATTACAGTTCCAGCAGATGTGGGGTAACACAGGTAGTACCTTCCTTCGTAGTGAAAAACTTAAGCCAATGCAGTTCGCACTTCAGCAGATTGCCGGTGGTGGTGCAGCGAGAGCAGGTACAGCATGTGCAGTATCCTTTATTATTGCATTAATTCCAATTGTATTCTTCCTGATATGTCAGTCTCAGATTATTGAAACCATGACATCTTCAGGTATGAAGGATTAAGGAGGGTAGATATGAAATCAAAAATCAGTTTTGCTAAAAGATTCATAATTGCCATGCTTATCCTTGTAATGGTAGTTGGATCCTTTGCATCAGCCGATACACTTCCTTATGTAACTTATAATTTTGATTACTGGGAAGATATCGTATATACACCAGCAGCTTATGTTCCTGATGGTTCAATAAGCGCAGCTTCACTCGGACTCGAAGATGAGATAAACTCAGTAACTGATCTTTATGTTCAGCCTGACTTTGGTCTTATCTATATACTTGATAATGACACAACTAACAATACCTCAAGAGTTATCGTAGTAAATGCAAATGATTATTCACTTGTTACTGTAATGGACGAATTCTATAACAGTGACACAGGTATGATGGATTCATTTGCTACAGCTCAGGGTATATTCATGACAGAGACCGGTTATCTCTATGTTTGTGATACAAATAATGAAAGACTTCTTATTTTTAAGATGATTAGCGATTCAGAATATGAATATTATGGTCATCTTGAAAGCTCAATGATTGAGTCAGACATTCTTGAAGAAGGTTATGCATTCAAGCCATTAAAGGTTTGTGTAGATGCCGCAGACAGAATTTATGTTATCAATCAGAATGAAAAGCAGGGTGTACTTCAGCTTGAACAGGATGGAACCTTCAATGGTTATTTCGGTACCATCAGCGTATCCATCAGCCTTTGGCAGAAATTCTGGAAGACAGTTTCTACTAAAGCTCAGCGTTCAAAATCATCACTCTACGTAGCAACAGAGTATACAGGAATTGACCTTGATGATGACGGCTTCCTTTATGCAACTTATCTCGATACAACCGGTTCACAGGCTGTCATGAGACTTAACTCAAAGGGTGGCGACGTTATCCGTAAGGGTTCAAATGAAAATGTCGGTGGTGATATCATAAGTGGTTCATCATCACTCAATCTCTATTGTGGTACAAGCCGTATTACAGACGTTGTTTACTGTGGCGAAGGTATCTATTCAATGATAGATAAACTTAGAGGACGTATTTTTACCTATGATTCAGAAGGAAACCTTCTTTATATATACGGCGGATACAGTGTTTCTCTTGAAGGCTGCTTCTCTTCACCAAGTGGAATTGAAACAAATGGTAATCAGAGACTTGTAAGTGATGTAAACAGATCAGAGATTACGATCTTTTCACCAACTCAGTATGGTACTCTTATCAATGAAGCAGTTGCCTGCAGATATGATGGAGATGAGACAGAAGCTGTTGAAAAGTGGAATGAAGTACTTAAGCTCAATGAGAATTTTGAGCAGGCTTACATTGGTATCGGTAAAGCTTATCTCAATGACGGACAATATAAAAAGGCTATGGATTATCTTGATCTTGGTATGAGCCGTTCTTATTATTCAATCGCCTACAAGAGATACAGAAATGATATCATAAAGGCAAACTTCAACTGGATTTTCGGTGGAATCATTGTAATAATTGTTCTGCTGATGGCACGCTCACTTTATAAAAAGAGTAAGAAGCGTAAGAAAGATGATTTTTAGGAAGGAGGATGAAAAATGAAAGACTTAGTTTCAAAAGAAAAATGGAAATATGTATTTTATTGCCTTACTCATCCTTCTGATGGATATTATGAAGTAAGACACAGAGGCAGAGGAAGCGTAGCAATTTCATTCGCAATTGTACTTCTCTTTGCAATCTCTTATACAATTAACAGACTTGCTGCAAGCTTTGTAGTAAGTGATGTAAATCCAAGAGATGTAGATACAGTAAATGAAATTATTGGTGTACTTTTATTATTTGTACTTCTCTCAATTTCAAACTGGTCTGTTACATGTCTCATGAATGGTGAGGGAAGATTAAAGGATATTATGACAGTAATTGGCTATTCACTTATGCCATGTGTTATTGTTTATATTCCGGCAACAATTATTTCTCACTTTGTAGCAGCAGATGAGGAAGCCTTTTATTCCATTATTATGGCAGTTGCAATGGCATATTCCTTAATACTTATGCTCATTGGCATCATGATAGTTCACAATTATACATTAGGTAAGACATTATTAACTATCATCCTTACCTTCTTTGCCATGCTTGTTATTATCTTTGTTGTTATGATGATTTACAGTTTGATTGGTCAGGTAATTACTTTCTTTAAGAGTATTTACACTGAATTATATTTCAGGTAGGAGGAAGAAATGAAGAAGAGTAATGTTACTAAAAAAGTTGTACTTTCCTGCCTTGTCGTGGCATTAGTAATTGGCCTTTCATACTTGGCATATTATCTGATTAGATATACCTTCTATGATGAGTATAAGGATTATCTCGTTGGTACAACCTATGCTGAAGGTTCTGAGTTCACTGCAAAAAGTGATACGAACAGACCGGAGGATCTTGCAGAGGGCTTCGTCCTTGCTGAAGAAAATGATTATCTTAAGTTATATTATAACGAAGATACAACTGAGGTTGCTGTATATGATAAAACTAAAAATACAATAACCTATTCTAATCCACAGAATATTACAGAAGCTGATTATGCAAATAAGACCTATTTCTCAAATATGCAGTCTCAGCTTATTGTATACTATTATAAGGCTGCCGGTGAAACATCTCGTGAAACCATGACATCTTATGATTACTGTACAAATATTGAGCTTACATCTGAAGAGCAGGAGCTTCAGTATTCTGTAGAAAAAATTGAAAATGGAATCAGAGTAATCTACCAGATTGGTGATCTTTCCAGTGAAACAGGTTCTGTTCCAACTTATATTTCTAAAGCAACCTTTGATGATATTATCAAACAGCTTCAGGATTATGATGAGGCTAATGGAACCAGATATACAAAAGAAATTAAAAATGTATATACTGAATCAAAAAATGTTGATGACTTTTACGAATTAAACTCTGGTGTTAAGAAGAGAAAGATGGCTACCATGCAGGAAATTCTCGAAGAAGTTTGTAACTGGACAACAGATGATTATATTCGTGAAATGGATGCCTCAGGCACAGAATATTCAACACCGCTTTATTTCACAATTCCTCTTGAGTATACACTCGTTGATGGAAAGCTTCAGGTTAATATCTGTACTGACCACATTGAAGAGGGTGGTGGAGCAGCACTTATATATATTGATGTTCTTCCTTATTTTGGAGCTGAATATTATCAGACCGAGACAGGAAATTATACAACCTATGTATATGAAGTTGATGAAACCGCTACTGATGGTGTCGCAGTCAAGACTGTTGACGAAAATGTTACAACAGTTTATGACAGTGAAGCAGGCAATGCTACTGTAACCTTTAATGCAGCCGGCTTTGGACCTGAAGATTCATATTATAATAACTTAACAGTTTACGAAATTGAAAGTGATGAATATGGTCTTGTATCAACAGATGCTGATGGAAATTATACTTCATCATCAGCTCCTGTAGCTAGTTTGAACGGATCAAATAATTATTCATTCACAGCCGATTTAGATGTAGACTATTTCCTTAGGGTTGATTCTTATGGCTCAGAAGGTAATTCTACTCAGACCTACAAATTTGTAGTTGGTCCTGAGACAGAGAATGCTGAAGGCTACTATCTTGTACCTAACGGATCAGGTTCTCTAATAAATCTTAACAGTGTGAACTGTGATGGTGTATCTGATTATACTGAATCTGTTTATGGAAAAGATGATGTAATGTTTGATACTGAGATTTCCGTTCAGGAAACTGAAAGTGTTAAGCTTCCGGTTTATGGTCTTCATACCACCAATCGTGATATGTTTGTAATTATTTCAAGAGGCGAGTCTCTTGCAGAGCTTCATGTTCAGACAGCTAATGATAAAACCTGTAAGCAGTCTTCATCTTTGACAAATTACAATACAGCTTATGCAAGATATTATCTTAGAGCTGAAAATGAAATTCAGATGTCATCAGCAGATTCCTTCATAGTATGGAATGATGATATCTTTGATACACAGATTACTCAGCTTTACTGCTTCCTTTCAGATGATTATTCAGGATATTCAGGAATGGCAAATTACTATAGAGAATATCTTGAACAAAAAGGAGATCTTGAAAAGTCAGAGTCTACTGAAGAAGCAGACACAGAGCTTTACATCGATTTAATCGGTGCAGTTAAGGGCGATGCTCAGTTACTTGGAATTACTTATGAATCAGTTATTCCTATGACTACCTTCTCACAGGCTGAAGAAATTGTTAATTGCTTCTACGATAAAGATATTAAAAATCTTGTTGTAAACTACCAGGGTTGGATGAATGACGGATATTATCATGAAACAGTAGATAATATTGATGTTATCAGTAAGCTTGGTGGAGAGTCAGGACTTGAAAGCTTTACAAATCTTGTTGAAAGCAATGGCGGAAAAGTTTATGGCGACATGGCAATCTTAAAAGTATCCTATGCAGCTGATGAATATCCTTATACTCTTGAGTCTGCAAGAATTTATGGTGCAGGATATGTTGCAGCCTATGGTAAGAGCGGTCCTACAACTTATTCAAATTCAGCTTCAGTCGGCTACAAAGCAAATCTCTATGATGTACTTTCATCAAAGTATGTTCCAAGATATGTTAAGGCATCAGTTGATGAAATGAATAAGCTTACCTTATCAGGTACTTCTTATAGAGACCTCGGAACAGTTGTTTACTCAGATATGAGAAAGACAAATGTAATAAGCAGAGAGTCTTCTAAGGAAATTATTGAAGCAATGCTTAAATATGCTGATGAGAATGCTTCTAATAATGGTACAAGCATAATGCTTAATGCACCTCTTGCTTATGCACTTGCTTATGCTGATGAGATTATTAATGCACCAATTGGCGATAATAATTATACTTATGTTGACACAGAGGTTCCATTCTATGAAATGGTAATCCATGGATTTATTAACTATTCAGGAAGCGCAATCAATCTCAGTGCAGATACAACTTCGATTGAAAATATTCTTGAATGTGTTGAATATGGTGCCAGCCCACACTTCACACTTACATATGAAGCAGCTACAGATATGAAGTATACAGCTCTTAATGACAAGTATGCTACAAATTATGTAAACTGGATTGATGAAGCAAGCACAATTTATACTGAAGTTAACTCAGCTTTATCAAAGGTTGCAAGTGCTGAAATTGTTTCTCATGAAATAGTAGAGGGCAGCAATAATCTTGTTAAGAAGATTACTTATAGTAACGGAGTTGTTATTTATGTTAACTACTCAACAAGTGCATTTACAGTTGACGGAATTCAGGTTCCGGCTAAAGACTTTGTTATTCAGTAAGGAGGTGGCTTGATTTGGAAAAGAAAAAGAAAAAAATGACTTTGGCAACCAGAAGAGCCATCACTGGTTACACATTTATATTACCTTGGTTCATAGGCTTTTGTATCTTTTATATTAAGAGCTTGTTTATGACTATTCAGTTCTCATTAAGTGATGTAGCAGCTGATGCAAAGACTGGTTATTCTGCAACCTTTACTGGTTTGGAAAATCTTAAGTATATATTTACTCAGGATGCTTCCTTTAACCAGACGTTGCTTACATCAATGAGAGATATTGTTATCGATGTACCATTGATTTTAACATTCTCTCTTCTTATGGCAATGCTTCTCAATCAGAAGTTCATTGGAAGAACAATATTCAGAGCGATATTCTTTATTCCGGTAATTATGGGCTGTGATGCTATTTCATCAGCAATTGAAACAGCCAGACAGGCAGCAATTGGTGGTATTAGTTCACAATCAGCAGCTATTTCTGAGGCTTCATCTTCAACCATCAATCTGGATTATTATGTAGCTTTATTTAAAGATATCGGTTTACCTTCAGGCATTATCGATTATGTAGTTGCAGCCGTAGACAGAATTGCTGAAATCGTTGACCTTTCAGGTATTCAGATAGTTATTTTCATTGCTGCACTTCAGTCAATTCCTACCTCACTTTATGAGGTTGCAAGAATTGAAGGTGCTACAGCTTATGAAACCTTCTGGAAGGTTACATTCCCTATGGTTATGCCACATATCATCACATGTCTGGTATATACCGTTGTAGATGCATTTGCTGCAAGTGACATAGTTGAATATTCTTATGATGAAATTTTCTCAAATATCAATTATGATTACGGTAGTGCGATGGCTTTGGTAAGTATGCTTTGTGTATGTATAGTTCTCTTCATTGTAGTTGCATTGATTCAGAAACGTACATTCTACTATAATTAGGAAAGGGGGAAAGCTAATAATGACAATTTTCAATTCAAAATCAAGAGCATTGTTGAAAGAAGATCAGCAATATGCAAATGAAAAACTTAGAATTAAGAAAACAATTAAAGATTATGTTTTTGCCCTTTTCAGATTATTGGTACTTATAGGTATTGCATATGTAATACTTAGCCCAATCATTGAAATTCTGTCAAATTCATTTTTCTCAGATGATGATGCTGTTGATCCAATGGTTTATATTTTCGCAAAAGAGCCTACTCTTGAAAAGTATAAAGCAGTTATAGCAGTAATGAAATATTGGAAGATAGTGGGTGGAACACTTTTAAATGATATTATCCTTATGGTTATTCAGGTTCTTGTATGTTCCTTTGTAGGATATGGATTTGCAAGATTTAACTTCCCACTTAAGAATTTATTATTCGGACTTGTTGTAGTTATGATTGTTATTCCTGCTCATGCAGTAATGCTTCCTATCTACATCGTATTCAAGGATTTTGATATATTAGGAATTATTTCTCTTATTTCAGGCTCCGGTATTAACATGCTCAAGACAATTAAGCCAATTTACATTATGACAATACTTGGCTGTGGCTTGAATTCAGGTATCTATATTTACCTCTTCAATCAGTTCTTCCGTGGTCTTCCTAAGGAAATTGAGGAAGCAGCATTCGTAGATGGTGCCGGCGCATATTATACATATTTCAGAATCATGCTTGTAAATGCTATGCCTTCTGTAATCACTGTATCAGTATTCTCTCTTGTATGGCAGTACAATGACTACTTCTATACAAAGCTTTTCCAGGTTTCATCATGGATGTCCATGAAGGTATCTTCAGTTTATGCTGAGGTCGCTGATGTATATGATATTAATTCACCTACAATTAATCAGCTTTATCTTAATGCGGCAATCATTTTGGACCTTGTACCGGTAATTCTCATCTATGTATTCCTTCAGAGATATTTCGTAGAAGGTGTTGAGCGAAGCGGTATCGTAGGATAGTAATAAAAGCTTTTATTAAGCTAATATTATAATAAAAATTGCAATTCACCACGAAAGTGGTGAATTGCTTTATTGGAGGTTTAATTATGAATGCTAATTTTAAAAAGCTTACAGCACTTGGTATTACCACTGTGATGGGCTTTAGCATGGCAGCCTGTGGAAGCAGTACTAATTCTAACAGTACCGGTAATGATTCTTCTGCATCAAGCCCAACAGCAACTCCCGTTGCAAATACAACAGTAAGTGATGATGTTTATTCAACACTTGTCAGAGATGGTATTCCTGAAGGTGCAATTACCTTTGAAGACGGCAATACCGCATTTGCAATTGTTAATGAAGGTGACAGAGCTCATGATTCAGACTATGAAATGAAGCTTGAAACCGTAGCCGGTCAGAACGTGCTTATGGTTACAAGACCAAATGGTGGAACTTCACCACTTGGAATTGATATTTCATCATTACTTGGTGATAATCTTACAAAATGTGCATCTTTTTCTATTGATGTCGGCGTTCTTGAGGAAGGAACCTTTGCTTCAGCAGGAGGTACAATTACAACCTATACCGGTGAAGACAATGAATCCTTTGATACCTCTTGGACAGTATATCTCGATACAGACCGCGCAAAGACAATAAATGTTGACCTTGGAGATACAAGCTTTGTAGAAGGCGCAAATAACATTATTGTTATTAATTTGACAAATGATACAGCTACAGAAAATTATGCTTCAATGTTTGTTGACAACCTTATCTGCTATGATGCCGATGGAAATGTTTTACCACTTGATTCATCTGTAGAAATGGCAGCACCTTCAGGTTTTGGTGAAGTTGACTGGTCTAATATGGTTAAAGAGCCTACAAATGAAGTTTCTCTCGGACTTGGTGGAACCTCAGGAACCGGCTGGTGGCCTGTTTCTAATTTCACAGGTACAGTTTATGATGATTATGCAACATCTAATGGCTGTACAAAGATTGATCCTTCTCTTTTTGTTCCCGGTTCAGTAGTTACTATTTATTATGCTGAAGGTGCTGGAACAGAGTGGCAGCGTCCATTCCTTTGGATGGGTCTTCAGGACTCAATGGAGGATGGTGCAATTTGGGCTAGTGTAAGACTTTATGTAGTTGAAACAAAGAATGAAGATGGTGATCTCGTAGATGATCCTTCAAATTACATTAACCAGACTCATACAATTTGTCAGTTTACTTACGAACAGATTGATGAAGCTGTTTATAATTATCTCTATGATCAGTCTTATGCAGGATCTGATTATAATGCATCTCTTACAGATGACCAGAGAGCAGATTATTATGCTAACTGGCCACAGTATCTCATTATGTTTGGAATCGGCGACATGGGCTTACAGTATACTGTAGCTGATGTAACTGTCGGAACAGCAGCAGAGTAAAAGCGAATATTCGCTTTGATAAGTGCGGGGCTTGAGATTCTTGCCCCGTACTTTTTTAACTTTATCTGAAAAGTCATGTTACCCCTAAAAGTCTAGCTTTTGGGGTAACATGACTTTTCAGCATCAGTAGGAGGCTGGACTCCTACTGATGAGCCACGAAGTGGCTTTAAGGTTATGAGCAAGTAGCGAAGCGGATTGCGAATATCCGCTTTGATAAGAATACTATGTTAGATAGCTTTGGAATTACTTACTACATGAAAATTTTCAATGTGCTCTTAAATGCTCTTTAGTGAAAAATAAATAACAGTACAATGCCATTTATTTCAATTATTAAAAAATCATAATAAAAAGTGCATAATTATTTAATTGATATATTGATTTAATTGTGAATTTCAGTTATAATAACTCTGATTACAAGATGTACTCTTGTGCAAATTTTATTTTGCGTACTTTGTATGCTAAAGGAGGAATTTATGTTTAAGAAAAAATTAATTGCACTTGGACTCTCAGCTGCAATGGTTTGTTCTTTTGTAGCCTGTGGTGATAGCAGTAGTTCAACTGAAAACTCAACTACACCAACTACAGCTGCCTCAACCGGTGATGATTCATCAACAACAGGAGGCTCTGCTGCTACAAGTAGCCATGCAGACGGTTCTGATGACCATAGTGCTATTTCTGCTGATTGCATCGTTGATTTCGAAGATGGTGTTTCAGATTTTGCAATAGTAAATGAGGCTACCTTTACAGGTGACAAAGAATGTACAGCAGAAGTTAAAGAAAATGAATTTGGTTCAAAGGTTTTATATATGACCAGACCAAATGGTGGTGAAACATCAGTTGCAATTGATATCGTTGGTCTCCTTGGAGACAATGCTTCAAAGTGTACTAAAATTACACTTGACCTTGGTATCGATTCAGGTGATACTTTTAATGCTTTATCAGGAAGTGTAGATGTTTACCTTGGTGAAAACAATACCTTATTACAGACTAAGTACTCAATCTACAAAGAAGATGCTATTGAAAAGACTGTTACAATTGAACTTACAGATACTTTAACTGAAGGCAATTATCTTACCTTTAACAGTATCGAGGATACTTCAGCAGCAAATGCTACTCCACAGTACATTGACAACATCATCTGCTATGATGCTGATGGAAATGCACTTCCACTTGATTCAACAGTTACTTTCGCTGTTGAAGGTGTAGGAGCTCGTGACTGGTCAAATGGCGTTAAGCAGCCTGCTGACGAAGTTGTTGTAATCAGCCCTAACACAGTTCAGAATGGCGGATGGTGGCCACAGGATGAGGATGCTTTCTCATTCCAGCCTTCAGACAGCTATACATATTATGAAGGAACCTTCGGCCCTGGAGATGTTCTTACAATCTACTATTCAGTTGCCGATCCTGAAGCTACAGATTACGGCTATCAGGCTTATCCATATCTTAGAACAATGAATTATCCTGAGTTAGACGAAGATGGTAATGAAATTGATGATGGTTCAAATTGGGCTTATAATTCCGCTGGAATTGTTGATATTCACTATGAAGAATCAACCTCAATGCCTTTAACTTATGATGAAGACGGAACTCCTACAGATGGAGCTATGGTAAATGAATCATTTACAATTGTTCAGTACACTTATGAGTACATTCTTGAACAGTTCAATGCTAAGGATATTGAAGAATTCACTCCTTATTGTGATTTCTTTGGTGTAGCTGACCGTGGTGCAGCTCTTAATATTGAAGCAGTAACGATTGGTAAGGCACAGTAATTTACTGTGATATCAATAAAATTTTAACAGGAGGTATAATATGAGCTATTTTAAGAAAGCAGTAGCCTTATTACTCATGTCAATTATGGTTGTAAGTCTTGCAGCCTGTGGAAGTAAGACGGACAATAATACTACGAAAGAAGTTGAAAAGTCCCCTCTTTACCAGGATGAAACAAAGACCATTTTAATTGGCTCATGGTACGAATCGTACTATACATCTGCTCATACAAGCATCTACGACAATCCAAACGTTGACGATGTTGATGATGCAACAATGAACCTTGAAAATGTTCGTACAATCGAACAGAGGTATAACGTTGAATTTTACTACAAAAACCTTACATGGGATGGTGTAATTGAGTCAATCAATACTTCTATCATGGCTAACACACCTGATGTTCAGATTTACATGGTAGATCTTCAGTTTGGTCTCTCAGCAGTACTTAACAACTATGCATATTCACTTGAATATGTACTTCAGGAAAGCCCTGAGGCTTCTCTCGTAGAAGATAAGTACAAGGATGTTCTTTCAGATGAAGGATCAGATATCGTAAAGACACTTAGCTTTACAAGTGATGGATTAACATATCTCTTCACAGCTAATGCAATCGATATTTCTGCTTACCCTCTTGGATACAACAAAGACCTTATCGATAACTATGGTCTTGAAGATCCATATGAGCAGTATTTGAATGGAGAATGGACTTGGGATGCTTGGCTTGCTGATATGCGTGCAATCACACAGGATACTGATGGTGATGGTGCTACAGATCAGTGGGGCTGGAGAGGTGCTTGGACAACAATGCTTGAGCAGCTTCTTATGTCTAACGGAACTTCAATTGCCGGTCTTTCAAATATTGATGCTGATGGCAAGGTAGTTGAAAGTCTTTCTTCAACAGCAACTGAAGAAGTTCTTACATTCATCTACAATATGTTCCAGGAATACAAGGTTTCATTCTGGGATTCAGATTGTGATACAAACTGGAATGATAATGTTTATGCTTGGGCTGATGGTAACATTGGTTTCTGGCTTGCTGCTCCTTGGATTAATGCAGAAGCTGATAAGGATGAGACTTTCCTTGACAAGTATGGCATGGTATACTGGCCGGTAGGTCCTAGTGGAAATGCTGAGACAAATGCTAATATCAATGCTGCAACAGGTACATACTACATGATTCCTGTAGGTGTTGAGAATACAGGCGTTTCACCTGCTTTAGTATTCTGTGTAATGTATGATTACTGGAACTGGTATGATAATGATCTTACAATCCGTGATGATACTACATGGGCTTCAGAATGGTGCTACTCAGATCAGAACCTTGATGTTCTTATCGATATGGCTGATGATGCTACAGACCGTGGTATGGATCTCTGGTCACAGATTTCTTTCTCAGAGGATTATCAGATTCGTGGTCTTATCGAGACAGGTACAGATGGTGAGCCTATAACTGTAGAGCAGTTTGTAAGTGCAAATAAGCAGACAGTTCAGGATTACCTTGACAAGAACTTCAACAAGTAAGATTAGATTTATTGATATTTAATCTAGTCTTGACTTAAAACATATTAATATAAGATATTATTTAATGTTTATGAGCCGGCTTTTTAAGCCGGCTCTTTTTTTTGCTAAAAAATACTATTTTTAAGTAAAAATACTCTACCTTTATTGTGAAAAATAAAGTATAATATATTTGTTAAATTTTTTTGAAAGAGAATGGTGTACATATGATTAAATCTGATTTTGACAGAGGCATTATAAATATTGGCAATATGTATCGTTTTCATAGAGTTTTCAAAAAGCTTGAAGATAAGGAAAATGTTACCATTGTATTTCTAGGTGGTTCTATTACTCAGGATTGCCATGCAACTGTTCATGAGCTTTGCTATGCTTATAGGGTATTTGACTGGTTTAAGCAAAAATTCCCTGCTGCTGAAATTAAATATGTGAATGCAGGAATTGGGGCTACCACGTCCCAGCTTGGAGTTGCCAGGGTTGATGAAGATGTATTGAGCTTTGAACCTGACGTTGTATTTGTTGAGTTCTCTGTTAATGACTCAAATAATAAAAAATTTCAGGAGACCTATGAAGGACTTTTGAGAAAAATTATTTTCTCGAAGACTGAGCCTGCTGTATTTACCTTTAACAATGTTCAGTATGATGACGGAGTTAATGCACAGGAGGTTCACAATGCAGTAGGACGTTATTATAACCTTCCAATTGTCAGCATGAAGGACAGCATTTATCAGGAAATTCTTAAAGGCAATTTTACATCTAAGGATGTATCGACTGATAATCTTCATCCTAACAATACAGGTCATGGATTATTAAGCTCAGTCATTATAAATCTTCTTGAATTAATCTTTGATCAGTATAATAACGGTAATGTTGAATCAGAAAAAGCAGTTTATCCGGAAGCTCCATTAACTTCCAACAAGTATGCAGCTTCTAAACGTATAAGAAATGAAGTCGCAAGTTGTGATGACTTTAAGTCAGAATTTGTAACGATTGATGAAAGAGAGCAGGCCGGACCTAGAGACTGCTTTAAAAAAGGAATAATATTTAATCAGGCAGGCGCTTATATTAAGACAAAGCTTGATTTTAGAGGACTTTCTGTTCAGTTTTGTAAAGCACCTGATAAAAATTCACCTATCTGTGGTCTTTATATAGATGGCGAGCGGGCTGCAATCCTAGATGGCAATTTTGAAGAAAAATGGGGTGACTGTCTCTATCTTCAGGACATCTGCTACAATTCAGAAAAAGCTTCACATGAAGTGAAAATCATAGTAGAAGATTATCCTGAAAATTGTCTTCAAAATTTTTATTTTGTGTCCTTTATTATTTACTAGGCTTTAGATTAATATTAATTACAGCTTAATATTATTTTAGCTTAATATTAAAATTTCTTGTTTAATATTAATTACAGCTTAATATTATTTTAGCTTAATATTATTTTAGCTTAATATTATTTTAGCTTAATATTAAAATTTGACTTAATAATAAATTTAAAATTTACATTAAATAAATATAAACTTTTATTTGGAGGATTTAAATGAGTATTTTATCTGAAAAAGCTAAGAATCATCTTGAAAAAGTAATTCTTCCTTTTTGGGAAAATTTAAAAGATGATGAATTTGGCGGCTATTATGGTTATGTTGACTTTGATTTAAAGGTTGACAAAAAGGCTGTGAAGGGATGTATACTTAACAGCAGAATTTTGTGGTTCTTTTCAAATGCATATCTTACTTTAAAGGATGAATCAATTCTTCCATATGCAACTCATGCCTATGAATTTATGAAAAATCACTGCTTTGATAAGACTAACGGAGGCATTTACTGGTCATTAAATTATGACGGAACTCCTTCTGATACTACAAAGCATACCTATAACCAGGCTTTCGCTATTTATGCATTGTCTACATATTATGCAGCAACGGGAGACAAAGAAGCTCTTGAGCTTGCCAACGGTCTTTCAGACATAATTGAAAATAAAATGACAGATGACCTCGGTTATCTTGAGGCATTTACAATTGATTTTAAGCCTGAATCCAATGAAAAATTATCAGAAAATGGTGTAATGGCTGAAAAGACCATGAATACCTTACTTCATGTTTTTGAAGCTTATACTGAATGTGTAAGAGTTTCAGGCAACGAGGCAATGAAGAAGAGATTATACTTTATGCTTGATGTTATCGAAAAGAAGATTTACAATCCTGAGCTCCATCGTCAGGAGGTATTTTTTGACAGAGAATATAATACACTCATTGACCTTCATTCCTATGGCCATGACATTGAAACAGCTTGGCTTGTTGACCGTTGCCTTGAGGTTCTTGGCGACGAAGAGTTGACTGCTAGAATTTCTCCAATTACAAAAGACCTGTCTGCTAAAATTTATGACAGAGCTTATGTAGATCATTCACTCTTAAATGAATGTGAAAAGGGCGTTGATAATACAACCAGAATTTGGTGGGTACAGGCAGAAGCAGTTGTCGGCTTCTATAATGCATACCAGAAAACCGGTGATGAAAAATATCTTAAAGCAGCCTGCGATATTTTCGATTACATTGAAAATAAGCTTACTGACAAACGTCCCGGTTCGGAATGGTTCTGGTGCCTTGATGAAAATGCCGAGCCTTCAACCAGGCAGCCAATAGTAGAGCCTTGGAAGTGTCCATATCATAATGGGCGTATGTGCATGGAGCTTATAAGAAGAAGCTAGGTAAATAATATTGAATAAGCTAAGCAACATTATTGAAGCAGTTAAATGAACTTTAATAATTAACTAAGTAATCATTATTGAAGCAGTTAAATGAACTTTAATGATTAACTAAGTAATATTATTGAAGCAGTTAAATGAACTTTAATGATTAACTAAATAAATATTATTAAAAAAGTTAAAAAATTTATTAAAGAAACTAAATAAATTTTATTATAGAAAGAGGAAAACCATGATTCATCCAAAATATTATGAAGAGCTTGCTAAGCAGGAAGCTATAATTACAAGAAAAAATGAACCATCAGAATTTTATAACGGAATTTATACAAAATATAAATATCCGGTTATCACAAGAGACTATATTCCATTATTCTGGAAGTATGATTTAAATGCTGATACAAATCCTGATTTTATGGAAAGACTCGGTGTAAATGCAACCATGAACTCAGGTGCAATCAAATTAAACGGAAAGTATTATCTCGTTGTAAGAGTCGAAGGCAATGACAGAAAGTCATTTTTCGCCGTAGCTGAAAGTGACAACGGAATTGATAATTTCCGCTTCTGGGATTATCCAGTTGTGCTTCCTGACACATGTCCGGAAGAAACCAATGTTTATGACATGCGACTTACCCAGCATGAAGACGGCTACATTTATGGCGTATTTTGCTCAGAAAGCAAGGATACCTCAGTAAATGACCTTTCTGCTGCCGTTGCTGCTGCAGGCATCGTTAGAACGAAGGATCTTAAAACCTGGGAAAGACTTGATAATCTCAAGACACTTAATTCACCTCAGCAGAGAAATGTTGTTCTCCATCCTGAATTTGTAAATGGCAAATATGCATTTTATACAAGACCAATGGATGACTTCATTGAAACAGGTTCCGGCGGTGGAATTGGTTTCGGTCTTTGTGATGATATTGAACATGCTGTAATAGATGAAGAAATCATTACAAGCTGCAGAAAATATCATACAATCACAGAATCTAAAAATGGAGCAGGTGCCGTACCTATTAAATCTGAAAAAGGATGGCTTCATGTTGCCCATGGTGTAAGAAATACCGCTGCCGGTCTCAGATATGTACTCTATGCCTTTGCTACAGATTTAAAGGATCCTACAAAAGTCATTGCAGAGCCGGGAGGAATGTTACTCGGACCTCGTGAGGGCGAAAGAGTCGGAGATGTATCCAATGTTGTATTTACAAATGGAGCAATTGTAGATGACAATGGAGATGTATTTATTTACTATGCATCATCAGATACCAGAATGCATGTCGCTAAAACAACAATCAAAAAGCTTGAGGATTATATCTTCAATACACCGGAGGACCCACTCAGAAGCCCTGATTGTGTAAAGCAAAGATGTGAGCTTATTGCTAAAAATTTAGAATTACTTGGAAAGTAAAACTATTATTTTAGAAAATTTTGTATACTGTTAAAGAATATAAGACAGCTAAGTCTTAATACAAAATCTTGTATACTATTAAAGAATATAAGACAGCTAAGTCTTAATACAAAATCTTGTATACTATTAAAGAATATAAGACAACTAAGTCTTAATATAAAATTTTAAGGAGGCAGATATGGATTACAAGGACATTTATAAGTTTTGGTGTGAAAATGAGTACTTTGATGCAGATACAAAGGCAGAGCTTTTAAGCATCAAGGACGATGACAAGGAGATTAAGGAAAGATTTTATCGTGACCTGGAATTTGGTACCGGTGGACTTCGTGGTATAATTGGAGCAGGTACTAACAGAATGAATCTTTATACTGTAAGAAAAGCTACTCAGGGTCTTGCTAACTTTATTATCAAAGAAGGTGGTCAGGACAAGGGTGTTGCCATCGGTTATGATTCAAGAAGAATGTCAATTGAATTTTCTGAAGAAGTAGCTCTTTGCCTTTGCGCAAATGGAATAAAGGCTTACAGATTTGAATCACTTCGCCCAACTCCTGAGGTTTCATTTGCTCTTCGTGAGCTTGGATGTATTGCAGGTATCAATATCACTGCAAGTCACAATCCGGCAGAGTATAATGGCTACAAGGTTTACTGGGAGGATGGTGCACAGATTACACCACCTAAGGACACAGATATTATTGCTGAGGTAAATGCAGTAACAGATTGGAATACAGTTAAGATTATGAGCCATGATGATGCAGTAGCATCAGGACTCTATCATACAATTGGCAAAGAAATTGATGACAGATATATGGAAGAGCTTAAGAAGCTTATTGTTCAGCCTGAGCTTGTAAAGGAAGTCGGAAAGACTCTCAAGGTTGTTTATACTCCACTTCATGGAACAGGTAATCTTCCTGTTAGAAGAATTTTAAAGGAAATTGGTTTCCAGAATGTTTATGTTGTTAAGGAGCAGGAGCTTCCTGATGGCAACTTCCCAACAGTAGTAAGCCCTAATCCTGAAAATGCTTCAGCCTTTGAGCTTGCACTTAAGCTTGCTAAGGAAGTAGATGCCGATATCGTTCTTGCAACAGATCCTGATGCCGACAGACTCGGTGTTTATGCAAAGGACAGTGCAACAGGTGAGTACAGATCCTTTACAGGAAACATGTCAGGTATGGTTATCTGTGAATATCTTCTTTCAATGAAGAAGGCTCAGAATGCACTCAAGGATGACAGCTTCATCGTAAAGACAATCGTATCAACAAATATGGCAGATAAGGTTGCTGCTGCTTATGGTGTAGACCTCAAGGAATGTCTTACAGGCTTTAAGTTCATCGGTGAGCTTATTAAAATTGCAGAAGATACAGGTAAAGGAACCTATGAATTTGGTTTCGAGGAAAGCTATGGCTGCCTCGTAGGAACACATGCAAGAGATAAGGATGCAGTTGTTGCTGTTATGGCACTTTGTGAAGCAGCAGCTTACTATTATACAAAAGGACTTTCACTCTGGGATCAGATGATGGAAATCTATAAAAAGTATGGCTTCTTCAGAGAAGGACTTGAAACAATCACCCTTAAGGGAATTGAGGGTGCAGAGAAGATTAAGTCAATGATGGAAAACATCAGATCTAATCCTCCAAAGGAACTTGGCGGTTATGAGGTTGTTTCCTTTAGAGATTATCAGAAGGATACAATTACAGATCTTAAGACAGGCAATGTAAAGCCAACGGGACTCAGAAAGTCAAACGTTCTTTACTTCGACCTTACTGATGATGCATGGGTATGCGTAAGACCTTCTGGAACTGAGCCAAAGATTAAGTTCTATATTGGTGTTAAGGGTACAAGCTTTGATGATGCTGATAAGAAGCTTGCTTCACTTACAGCAGCACTTATGGAGCTTGCAAAATAAATAGTTAGCCATTAATTGGCATTAAGTTTAACTTGCAAACAGTATTTGATAAACTTATGGCTCAAGTGGTGAGTTCGCTTATCAGTAAAACTGTTTGCAGGTTAAGCTTTAATAATTATCACAAGACTTTAAGGAGACTTATGAAAAAGAAACTTATTTCACTTATTTTAATTTCATCCATGGTACTGAGTCTTGCTGCCTGTGGCTCTAAATCAGAAGATCCTAAGACAGATTCAGATTTAACTCAGACTACTAATGATAGTACAACTGACACAACCGAGGAAGACAACAGAGATTATTCGGTTTACGAGATTGTATCAACCAGAGCTTATGATTATAATTTTGATGAGTTGACTGCACAGGAGTTTGCAACTGCACTTGGCGTAGGCTGGAATCTTGGTAATACACTTGATGCAACCGGCGGTGACGGTACAGATCCAATCAAGCAGGAGACAAGCTGGGGAAATCCTGAAATCTCTCAAGAGCTCATTCAGGAGGTTGCTGATTTAGGCTTTACAACAATCAGAATTCCAATTACCTGGGCAAAATTTGTAGATGATGATTATAATATCGATGAAGCTATGCTTGAAAGAGTAAAGCAGGTAGTTGACTGGTCACTTGAAGAAGGACTTTTTGTAATCATAAATACTCATCATGATACCGGTGGTGACGGATGGCTCATTCCTGATGAAGCGCACTATGATGAGGTATCTGCAAAGCTTTGCGCAATGTGGACTCAGATTGCTGAATACTTCGCTGATTATGATGAAAGACTTATCTTTGAAGGTATGAATGAGCCAAGAGTAGGAGATAACTGGAATGGTACTACATCAACAATCAGAGTCGTTAATCAGCTCGGCCTTGATTTCGTAGATACAATTCGTCAGTGCTCAGGCTACAATCAGACAAGATATTTGATGGTTCCTTGTTATGCAGCTACTTCAAATTCTACCGTATGGTCCAATTATGAATGGCCTGATGATGACAGAGTGCTTCTTTCAATTCATGCATATCTTCCTTATGATTTTGCATTAAATACAGCAGGTACTGATCAGTTTGATTCAACCAATTCAGCTGATACTGTAACAATTGATACACTGTTTAAGAATATTAATGAAGTTATTCTACATAGTGGACATGCATGCGTAATCGGTGAGATGGGCTGTATGGCTAAAAATAACAATCTTGATGCACGTATTGACTGTGCAACATATTTTGCACAAAAGGCTGCCTTCTACAAAGTACCATTCCTTTGGTGGGATAACAATGCTTTCACAAGTGGAGAGACCTTTGGTCTTATCAGAAGAAGCTTTAATGACTGTCTCTATACAGGCATTGTAGAAGGAATGTTAAATGCATGGTATGATTCTGATTTCCACTTCAATTCTTAAAGACAACTTATAAAAGGAGAAATTATGGACCTTATATTTTTAAAACCCGTTTTTAAAGAAATGATTTGGGGCGGTAACAAATTAAGAAGCTTCGGTTATGAAATACCGGGCGATGATACAGGTGAGTGCTGGGCAATCAGCGCTCATCCAAATGGTGACTGTGTAGTTGCAAATGGTGAGTTCGCAGGAAAGACCTTGAGCGAGCTTTGGAATGAACACAGAGAGCTTTTCGGAAATGTAAGTGGTGATCGTTTTCCATTACTCATAAAAATAATTGATGCAAAGGATGATTTAAGTATCCAGGTTCATCCGGATGATGCTTATGCAAAAGCCAATGAAAATGGCTCACTGGGCAAAATGGAATGTTGGTACATCCTTGATTGTGAAGAGAATACCTCAATTGTAATCGGTCACAACGCAAAGGACTCAGCAGAAGTCGCTGACATGATTAATAATAAAAGATGGGGCGAATTTATCAGAGAAATTCCTGTACATAAGGGAGATTTCTTCCAGATAAACCCAGGCTGCCTTCATGCAATCAAAGGTGGAACAGTTATTCTTGAAACTCAGCAAAACAGTGACATTACCTACAGAGTTTATGACTATGACAGACTTCAGAACGGAAAGCCAAGACAGCTTCATGTACAGCAGAGCATTGATGTAATAAAAGCTCCATTTGTACCGGCTGATGCATCTGATGCAGTAGTAAGTGATTTGGGTGACTGCATAATCACACATTTCATTACCTGCCAGTATTATTCAGTTGAAAAGCTGGAAGTAAAAGGCAACATAACCTTCGATATGGAAGATCCATTCATGAATGTAAGTGTCTGCGAAGGAGAAGGAACGATTAACGGAGTACCAATCAAGAAAGGCGACCACTTCATCATTCCGGCCGACTTCGGAGAGTATACATTTGAAGGAAACATGATGATTATTAGGAGCTATATTGCATAATTATTAATTTACAGTTGGAAGGGTATGGGTTATGAAATTTGAATGGGATAAAGGAGTTTATATTATGATAAAAACATACTATACTGAACCCGGACAGGAGCTTACACCTGAACAGTTACTTGAAATTGAAGAAGCTAAGAAAAGTGAAATTGTCTTTGATGAAGATTGTGAGGAACTATCTCCGGCAATGATGAAGGCTTTCAGGTGTGCAGTAGTTACTCGTAATCGAAGAATAAAAGCTTAATAGTTAGAAATTAGAGGCTTTTAATTAGTGGAAGAAGTTCCTTAGGCTTATCAATTATATAGTCGCATTTGTAGTCTTCCAGGAACTTGCGTCCTCTGAAACCCCAGCTTACTCCAATGCACTTGATTCCTGCATTGTGAGCGGTTTCAATGTCGACATCGGTATCTCCAACATATATGGCTTCACCAGGCCTGATTCCAAGAGTGTCCATACACATGTATACACTCGTGGGATCAGGCTTTTTTGCTTCCGGAGGAGCTCCAATAGCAGTAGTAGTAAGCCCATTAAAAAATAATTTATCTAATTCCTTGACAGCAGGATCCAGCTTGTTTGAAACAATTGCAGAAAGAATCCCGGCATCGTGAATATCCTTCATCATTTGAAGGACACCATCGTAGGCTCTGGTATTGTCATACATATGCTTGAGATAATGCTCTCGAAATACGTCAAGCATTTCCTTGACCTCCTCATCAGTACAATGAGCAGGCGCACTTCTTCTCATAAGTACGGCAACACCATTACCGATAAAAAGTCTGATTTCATCAGTTGTCCTAAGGGGATGACCAAATTTTTCCAAAGCGTAATTAACGCTATTTCTTAAATCATCAAGTGTATATAAAAGAGTACCATCCAGGTCATAAATAACAGCTTTGTATTTCATAATTTCCTCACATAAAAATATTTTTTTCTAATTCAAAGATTATAAAAGCTCTCCCTAAAAAAGTCAATCAAGTGTTATCCTACAACAAGTTTATTTTATCCAACAAAAAAATAATGGTGCATGTTTCCCTATTACATGGTATAATATATTTGTTAAAAATTGGGTATCAAAATTTATATCTGAAAAGTCTCTCAAAACTTAAGCAAAAGAGATTTTTCGCTAATTTGGAGGAAATTATGAAAACAGATATTGAAATCGCTCAGGAAGCAAAAATGCTGCCAATCAAAGAGGTAGCTGCTAAAATCGGAATTAAAGAAGATGACCTTGAATTTTATGGAAAGTATAAGGCAAAAATATCATCAGAATATATAGATTCACTTAAGGATAAGGAAAATGGAAAGCTCGTTCTTGTAACAGCCATTAATCCTACACCGGCAGGTGAAGGAAAGACGACCACAACAGTAGGTCTTGGCGAAGCACTTCATAAGCTTGGCGTAAAGGCATGTATCGCACTTCGTGAGCCATCACTTGGACCATGCTTTGGTATCAAAGGTGGAGCAGCCGGTGGCGGTTATGCTCAGGTAGTACCAATGGAAGAATTAAATCTTCACTTTACAGGTGATTTTCATGCAATTACTTCAGCAAATAATCTGCTTGCAGCTATGCTCGATAATCATATTCATCAGGGCAACAGCTTAAATATCGATCCAAAGCAGATTACCTGGAAGCGCTGCGTTGACATGAATGACAGAGCACTTAGAAATATTGTAATCGGGCTTGGTTCAAAGGCAAACGGAGTTACAAGAGAAGATCATTTCATTATCACAGTAGCTTCTGAAATTATGGCAGTTCTCTGCCTTGCAAATGATCTTGAAGACTTAAAAGAGAAGCTTGCCAAAATAATCGTAGGCTATACCTATGACGGTAAGCCCGTAACTGCCAAGGATTTAAAAGCAGTTGGTGCAATGACAGCACTCCTTAAGGATGCAATCAAGCCAAACCTCGTTCAGACGGTAGAAAATACACCTGCAATTGTTCATGGCGGACCATTTGCCAACATAGCACATGGCTGTAACTCAATTTCAGCTACTAAGGCATCACTTAAAATAGCTGACGTTACAATAACAGAAGCAGGCTTTGGTGCTGACCTCGGTGCAGAAAAATTCTTCGACATAAAGTGCCGTCTTGGTGATCTTAAGCCTGACGCAGCAGTTCTCGTAGCAACAGTAAGAGCCTTAAAGTACAATGGTGGAGTACCAAAGACTGAATTAAAGGAAGAAAATCTGGAAGCCTTGAAGGCAGGAATTGTAAATCTCGAGAAGCATATTGAAAATCTCCAGAAATATAAGCTTCCTGTAATTGTCACACTTAACAGATTCTCCGAGGATACAGCTGCAGAGCTTGATTATGTTAAAGAATTCTGTGAAGCAAGAGGCTGTAAATTTGCCCTTTCTGAAGTTTGGGAAAAGGGTGGCGAAGGCGGTCTTGAACTAGCAAAGCTTTTAATGGAAACTCTTGAAAATGAAAAATCAGATTTTGATTTTCTTTATGATACAGAGCTCCCTATTACAGAAAAGCTTGAAACAATATGCAAAGAAATTTATGGCGCCGGAAGAGTAGTTTATGGCGCCGGTGTAATGAAAAAGATAAATTCTATAACGGAGCTCGGCTACGGAAATCTTCCGATTTGCGTTGCAAAGAATCAGTATTCCTTATCTGATGATGCAACAAGGCTTGGAAGACCGGAAGGCTTTGATATCACAATCAGTGATGTTTATGTAAATGCAGGCGCAGGCTTTGTAGTTGTACTGACCGGCAATATCATGACAATGCCCGGACTTCCAAAGGTACCTGCAGCTGAGCGTGTAGATGTTGACGATTCGGGGAAAATTGTCGGACTTTTCTAATTGGGGGAATTATGTCTAATAATAAAAAAATCAAAATTCAGGCTGTAACAGTCTTATGTGCATTAACTTCTCTTATAGCAACCTCCTGCTCACTCGTGAGCCAGGAGGAGCATAAGAAAGCACCGATAGCACAGACACTTGATGAGGATGCTTACAGCTATGTTTATGCATCGTTAGGAGATGTCATTAAATCTGATTCAGTAGAAGTCTCATATGCCAGTTCAAAGGTTTACAAAATGACATACAAGTCTTCATCCTTTGTTGTATCAAAAACATATTTTTCAAAAGGTGATGAAGTTAAAAAAGGTGATCTTTTAGTAGAATGTGACCCTTATGATTCCTATGGTAAACCAATGAATCTTCAGGATACGGTGGATGAGCTTACTAAAGAATATGAAACCTATACTTCTCAGATAGAATATTATTCATCGCTTGCAAGTCTTGAAGAACAAAAAGAAAAAATATATATATCCTATAATCAGACCTTCGATACAACTAACCTGGATTATTATAATAAAATGGTCGAAGACATAACCAAAGATTTAAATGTAACAACTTATGAACTGGAAGAAAAGCAGGAATTACTTGATGCCTGTAAAATTTATGCACCTGCTGACGGTACGATAGGCTACATTGCACAGGTAAGCAAATGGGATACCCTTGCGGCAGGAGAAACAGCAGTATCTGTCCTTGAAGCAGATTCTGAAATTTATGCAATTACTGCTAAACCTGAATATTTTACGGTAGATGAGGAATATAATGTAACTTTTTCTATTGTTAATTATGTAAATAATGATGAACAGATTGGAAAAGACATGAAAGAAAGGGATACTGAAACAAGTACCTCTGAAATGGTTGTTAAATGTACCTCAATAGAAGCTACAAGTGAATTGAATTCTACTTACAGAATAGAATTTGACTATGTTTCAGGAGCTACTGAGCTTTCAGGTAATTCAATTAAGGGTGCGATAAACATAGTCCTTGACGAAGCGGACAATGTTATAACAATTCCAAAGTCAGCATTACTTAAATCCGGTGACGGCTATGCCGTATATATGGAAAATGATGATGGCTCAAGAAGAATACAGGATGTTGAAGTTGGAGTAATTTCAAGTAAACTTGCCGAAATTAAATCCGGCTTAGAAGTGGGCGACTGTGTAATTACTGATTCTTCTACAAGCTCTGATGATAATGAAAACTGAGGTGAGGCATATGAAAAAAAGAATTTTATCATATTTTTTAATTTCTGCTAATCTGCTTATGCTTACCTCGTGTGGCGGGCAGGATGTACCTGAACTTATATCTTCAGATTTAAATCTTTCGGTATACTATACGGTTGAAAAAGGTAATCTTGAAGAATCTGCTGTTTATGATGCAACCGTTGTTCCCGATTATCAGGAGGTCTATTCTGAAATTTCAGGTGAAGCCTATAATGTAAACTATAAAATAGGCGATACTGTAAAAAAAGGCGATATTGTTTTCAGTATTTATGAAAATCTTGATGAAGAAATTCTGAACCTGGAAGAAGAGCTTTCACAATATGAAACTATTAGTGAATATTATATAGAACAGCATGATGCAGACATCAATTCAATGAAATCTAAAAAAAGCACCATGTCAGGAATGGATGCTGAGCTTTATGATTTGGATATCCAGGCAAAGCAGCTGGAATATCAGAAGGATGAAGATGAAAGAGCCGATGAGTATGAGACTATGCTTACGGAATATGACGAGCTTTTAGCTTATCAGAATCATACTGACATAATTGCACCTTGTGACGGCGTCATAACAGCCATTGCCGCAAGCAGCGATGGAAAAATGATAAATCAGGATGTGTCAGTTTTGACAGTTGCTGATGAGTCTGAAAAAATAATTCAGTTTGAATATCAGACATCAGACGAACTTTCATCACTTTTAGATATTTACATTCAAATTGGTTCAGATATTTATAAGGACTTTGACTTCCTTGAATATACAGATGAAGAAATCGCATATATGGAAGACTACGGCAAGGACTATTATAGCAGAGCAGTGATTGACGGACTTTCTGAAGATGTGAAATTTGGTGATTATGTCGCAGTTTTTGAAGCTATAACCTCAAAGAGTGACTGTATCTATGTACCGGAGGAATGTATTTTCACAGATAATGTAACCGGTCAGGATTATGTAAAAAAACTAAATGCAGATGGTTATGAAGAAAATACTTATATAACATCAGGTGAAACCATAGATGGAAATGTAGTAATAGAAGAAGGACTTAGTGTGGGAGATAAGATATATTATTGTGAAGACTCTGCTTCCTGGAAATCTGAGCCATCTTATACTACGGTTTATACCGGTGATTATGTCCATACAATGGAATTTTCCGATGCCTATAAAAGCTCTGACGACAGTACCTATTTTTCAGTACCTATTAATGGAACGGTTTCAGAAATTTATATGGAAGCTACGACGGATTTATATGTAGAAGAAGGAGAACCACTTTTTGCAATTACTCCTAATGTAGCCAAGTCAGAGATAGAAAAAGTAAAAAATACTTATACTGATGCACTTGAAACCTATGACGCTTCCATTGATGCCTATAAGACAAGGATATATGACAAAGAAGCAGAAGTAAATGACGCAGAAGATAAGGTATCAAAGACAATTGCCGAATATGAACTTAAGGAATTAAATGATGGCTATGATGATTATGTAGCTTCTCTTGATGAAGATTTAGCAGAGAAAAAAGAACAATATGATTTATATGTCAGCTGTGAAAATGGAGAAGATGTTATTGTATATGCACCGGCAACGGGTATTTACAGTAATATGGATGACCAAAATATAGTTCCTGTTTTAACAGGCAAGGTAACAGCAGGTACAACAATTGGCTATATTACAGACATAAACAGCTATTTAGTATATGTAAATGATTATTCCCTTGTCACAGAGACAAATGGCTATGTTAAATATGGTAATTCAGTAGTACTTACCTCAATGGGAAAGACAGTAACAGGAAGAGCCATTGGCAGAAATGACCTGTTGGAGATGACTGTGCGTCTTGATAACGATGATGACATAGTAAATATTTCATCAGCAGGGGCTTCACTTACGGTTACCGATATTGAAATAAGCAATGTCACATTAATTGACAGCTCCTATGTCTTTTCTGATACTGACGGAAATTATGTATTTGTTGAGTATGAAGATAGTGTAGTTAAAAAATATATTACACTTGGTACTATAATAACAGGAACGAATGCCACCTGTTGGGTGAAGAGCGGACTTGAACCCGGCGATGTTTGCATTAAATACTAGGAGGAAGCAATGTTTACTTTTATAATTCAAAAAATATTAAACAAAAAATGGCTTATCTCCTGTATGCTGATTGGCACCATACTGCTCATCGCTGTTGCCTGCTGTAATCCAATGTATACCGCAGCGGCACTTCAGAAAATGCTTACTGATGAACTGGAAAGTCAGATGGAGGAGACTAATGAATATCCTGCCGTTGCAACGGTTTCAGGCACACTTTCAAACAGCCGTCTTGCTGCTTATTCCAGTGAGCTTTTTACCGATCCTTATACGGCAGCTGATAAACTGAGTTCCTTATATGAAAAAGAAACTTTAAATACAATAACTTCTTTTGAAACAGCCGATTTAACAGCCTCCCTTATTGAAAAACGTGATGGAGTTTCTTCAGCGAAGGTTACGGTTGACAACATGCTCGGATTTTCTGACCATATTGAGATTATGTATGGTTCAATGTTTACCGACAATGTGGAAACCATGACAGTTACAGACAGCGAAACAGGAGATGAGAGTGAAGCTGCTGTTTATGAAGCAGTTATTAGTGAAAGTATGCTGATAAGTACTAAGCTTGTTGTAGGTGATATTCTCTCTGTAAAGCTTAATAATAACGATGGTCAGCAAATATATATAAAAATTACGGGTGTATTTACATCAAAAGATGATGAAGATTCATACTGGGTAAGAGATGCCATGGATTATGATGCTGACTTTTTTATCAGTGATAATGTTTTTAAAGATGTATTTATGCAGGAAAACATGATTACATCCGTAACGGCATTTTATTATGCTGTATTTGACTATACCGCTATAAAAACAGATGAAATTAACAGCTTCATTAGTACTGACAATATAATCAGGAAAGATTGTAAAGATAATGGGCTTTATACTGGTAAATTTAATTATGAGGAGCCTTTTACTACATATAGAGATGGAAGCACTAAGGTTACGGTAACCATGTGGATATTCCAGATTCCTGTTCTTATTTTACTTTGTGTTTTCATTTTCATGGTATCTAACCAGATTATTTCGATAGAGCAGAGTGAAATAGCAATGCTTAAGAGCAGGGGTGTAAGCAAAAAACAGCTTATACTTTCATATTTTGGACAGGGCGGGCTTATTTCTGCCGTAGGACTTTTAATCGGCTTGCCGCTTGGATATCTGTTTTGTGTTGCTTTTGGTGCCACAAGATCATTTATGGAATTTTCAATAAGAACAACCATAGAAGTTCATTTTACATTAATTTCATTTTTGTATGCCCTGATTGCAGCAGCAGTTGCGGCAATCATTATGACTCTTCCTGTATTTAAGTATGCGAACTTCAGTATTGTTGAACAGAAGACAAATAAAAAGAAGAAAAAGAAGCCTCTTTGGCAGACAGTCTTTTTGGATTTCATTCTTCTGGTGATTTCGCTTTATGGACTTTATTCCTTTTATAATCAGCAGGATGTCATAATTAAAAAAATAAATAACGGCGGTACGCTTGATCCGTTACTTTATTTTTCATCAACTGTATTCATTCTTGCTACGGCTTTGATATTATTGCGAATACTTCCATTAGTGGTAAAGCTTGTTTACAAAATAGGCAGAAAGAAATGGAAGCCGGCATCTTTTGCAGCTTTCATGCAGATTACAAAAAATATAAGAAGTCAAAGCTTTATTATAGTATTTTTAGTATTGACACTCGCTCTTGGAATTTTTAATGCCACAACAGCAAGGTCGATAAATGACAATGAGGAAATTCGTCTGACTTACGACAATGGCGCCACGGTAGTGATGCAGGAAAACTGGGTTGACAATTCTGCGGCAATAAAGCTTGGACTAGAAGGTAATGATACAATTGAGTACAAAGAACCTGATTATAATGCTTATACTGAACTTGCCTCTAAGGTAAATTCACTTACTAGAGTAGTGGTAGATGAGCTTGCTACTGTAAGCAACGGAAGCCAGACCATAAATAATTCCACAACCTTCATGGCAATAACTACAGATGAATTTGGTAGAACAGCCTACATGCCTGATAATGTTACTAAGTTTCACTGGTATTATTATTTAAATGCACTTGCAGAGGATCCTTACGGAGCAATTATATCAAGAAATTATGCAGAATTGACGGGAATAGGAGTTGGCGACGAGTTTACGGTTTATAGAAATGACGGAACCGGTCAAAATATGCCAATGCTTACGCTTACGGTTTCGGCAATTGTTGATGCATGGCCGGGTTATGAATCTAAAATTTTAAGTACTGCATCTGATGGCTCCGAATCGTATCTGGATCATTATCTTGTAGTCTGCAATTTCTATACTGCAAAGAAGACTTATGGAGTAGAGCCTTACCAGATTTGGATAAATGCTGACGATACTCAGCCGGTTTATGATTTCGCCGAAGAAACCGGAAAAACCTATACAACTTTCGTTGATTCAACGGTACAAACCGAAGAAATCAAGGAACAGCCATTCTTCCAGGTAACCAGCGGAATGCTCACAATAACCTTTGTTGTTGTACTTGTAATGAGCATGATTGGGTTCCTGATTTACTGGATTACATCCATTAAGTCACGAGAGCTGATGTTCGGCATTTACAGGGCAATGGGTATGTCCATGAAGGAAATAATCACAATGCTTGTCTTTGAGCATTTATTTGGTTCGGTTATTCCGATTATTTATGGAGTATTTGTTGGTCTAATAGGTGCAAAGCTTTTTGTTCCACTGATTCAGCTTGCCTACTCACCTACCTATTCCACAATCGATGCCAGGGTTATTACAGGTGCTTCTGATATGGTAAGAATCGGTCTTTGCGTACTTCTTATGCTTATTATATGCTTTGTCCTTCTTGGAAGAATACTTTCTAGAATGAAAATTGCCCAGGCCTTAAAGCTTGGCGAGGATTAGGAGGCTCTCATGGAAAATATTATAAAAGCAAATGGAATAAAGAGATGCTTTAAGGTTGCAGGAGAGGACTTCTATGCATTAAAAGGCATTGATATAAGCGTTCCAAAGGGAGCTCTGACAATACTGAAAGGACGTTCCGGCAGCGGCAAGACAACACTTTTAAATATAATCGGCTGCCTTGATAAGCAGACAGAAGGAACTCTTGAGCTTGATAATGTGGATATAACTGATTACAGCTATTCCCAGCTGGAAAAAATCAGGCGTAAGGAGCTTGGCTTTATCTTTCAGTCAGTTGCACTTATTCCGGTAATGTCAGCATATCAAAATGTAGAATATGCTCTCAGATTGTCTGATTATAAGGGCGACAGGGATGAACGTGTAAAGGAATGTCTCGAAATGGTTAATCTCTCCAAAAGAGCAACGCATATGCCGGAGGAGCTTTCAGGCGGTGAGCAGCAAAGAGTAGCAATTGCCAGAGCCATAGCCCATAAACCGAAAGTGATTTTCGCAGATGAACCTACGGGTGAGCTGGATTCCTATACAAGCCTGAAGGTGATAAATTTATTCAAGACACTTATCGCAAAGGAAGGACTAACAATAGTCATGACCACTCATGATCCAAGAATGATGGAATATGGTGACTGTGTCTATGAAATTCTGGATGGTGAAATAATAAATTATAAAAATAATCTTGAAGGAGGTACCGTCAATGAGTGAAGAAGCTAAAAATGATTTTATGTCAGCTTATACAGCCTCAACCGACAAAGAGCTTGAAGATTATTTGGATGAAAATACAATGATTCTCTGTGAGAATCTTGTAAAAATTTATAAAACCTCAGATACAGAGGTGCTCGCTCTCCAGGGACTTGAGCTCAAAATTAATAAAGGCGAATTCGTGGCAATTATCGGAAGCTCAGGCTCGGGAAAGTCCACCTTCTTAAATATGATTGGCGGACTTGACCGCCCATCAGCCGGAAAGCTTTATGTAGATGGCAAAGACCTCTTCAAGATGAATGAAAAAGAGTATGTAAGCTATAAGCAGGAGACTGTAGGCTTTGTTTGGCAGAATAATGCACGAAATCTTTTTCCTTATCTGACGGCAATTCAGAATGTAATGCTTCCAATGCTTTTTAATAAATCAAAGGAAGATAAAGAAAAAAGAGCACTTGAATTACTCGAGCTCGTTGGTATGTCTCACAGAAAAGAATCAAAGCTAAGCCAGCTTTCAGGCGGAGAACAGCAAAGAATAGCAATAGCAATAGCACTTGCAAATAATCCAAAGCTGCTGCTTGCAGATGAACCAACAGGCTCAGTAGACCAAAAAACCTCAGACCAGATTCTTGAAGTATTCAACAAATTGAATAAAGAGCTTGGAACTACCATTGTAATAGTTACCCATGATGTCAATCTTGCCAATAAAGTAAAGCGAGTAATAATGATTCGTGACGGAAAGACCAGCAGTGAACGTGTAATCAGACAGGATAAGTCAGGAAATACTGATTTTAGCCTGAAGGACAATAGTGGAAATACAAGCGAAGCTAATCAAGCTGAAGGCTCTAATGAAAAAACTATCGTACATGAAGATTATGTAATTATAGATCGTGTCGGAAGATTACAGATTCCAAGAGAAGCACTCGAAGCAATTGGAATTACAGGAAATAAGGTTAAGCTTGAAGTAGCAGGAGATAAGATTATTATTTCAAAACCGTAAAATTTATTTCAAAGCCATAAAAACGGGCACCGTGAAAACGGTGCCCGTTAAACTTTACCATAATGCCTTTTCTTTGTACTGCTGGTCACAATAAGCGCATCTGTATGTTTTCTTTTCAGCATCAGCGAGCTTGAAAATGTGAGGAAGCTCCTGCTCAATTGAAGTAATGCATCTTGGATTGTGACAGTGAATGATGTTCACTACCTCATCAGGTACATTAACCTTACGCTTTTCAACAATTTTATTATCTTTAATAATATTAAAAGTAATATTTGGATCGAGAACTCCGAGCATGTCCAGCCTGTCGCTCATTGGTCCTTCAATTTTTATTATATCCTTTTTACCCATCTTTTTGCTGGTAGCATTTTTAATAATGGCAATCTGAGTATCCCATTTATCCATCTGAAGATAATTATAAATTCTCATTGCACCGCCGGCCTTTATATGATCAATTACGACACCTTCAGATAATCCGCCTATACTTAACATGTAAACTGCCTCCTTAAATTAAAATTCAACTTTTTTATCGAGTCCGAGCAAAATGAGAATAAGTGCCATTCTGACATATACACCATTTTGAACCTGCTTGAAATAAGCAGCCCTTGGATCGTTATCGACGTCCACAGTGATTTCATTTACACGAGGAAGAGGATGAAGAACATAACAGTCAGGCTTTGCAAGAGAAAGCTTTTCGCGGTCTAGGATAAAGCTGTTCTTTAAGCGGATATATTCCTCTTCATTAAAGAAACGTTCCTTCTGAACTCGTGTCATGTAAAGAATGTCAAGGTCACCGATTACATCCTCGAGCTTACGAACCTCTTCAAAATTATAATTTTCATTGATAAGCATTTCTCTCAGATACTGAGGTATACTTAATTCCTCAGGAGAGATAAGAACAAATTTAACATTAGGATAACGCTTCATGGCATTGATAAGTGAGTGAACGGTACGACCGAATTTAAGGTCTCCACAAAGACCAATGGTCATATTATCAAGTCTGCCTTTTAATTCAAGAATTGTAAGAAGATCGGTAAAGGTCTGGGTAGGATGGTTATGACCACCATCGCCTGCATTTATAACCGGAATCCCGGAATATTGTGCTGCAACCATCGGAGCACCTTCCTTAGGATGTCTCATTGCACAAATATCTGCATAACAGGAAATAACTCTGATTGTATCGGCAACGCTTTCTCCCTTAGATGCGGAAGAAGAAGCGGCAGACTGGAAACCAAGTGTCTTTCCACCAAGATTAAGCATTGCAGCTTCAAAGCTGAGTCTTGTACGTGTGCTAGGCTCATAGAAAAGAGTAGCAAGCTTTTTGCCGTCACAAACATGCGCATACTTGTCCGGATTCTTCATAATATTTTGGGCTAATCGAAGCATATAATCAACTTCATCAACTGAAAAGTCCAAAGGATTTAACAGATGTCTCATTAGATGTCCTCCATTTTAAAATTATCGTAAAATCCACTGCTGTTTACAGTAGTTAAAACTTAGTTCTGATAATCGTAAGAATTATACAATAAGTGGGATTGAGAAACAAGAGCCAAATAAAGATTTTTTCACTATTTACTAGGAAGGACGGGAATACTCACAAATATGATGCACGACGAGCGCTTACGCCTATCATGCTCTTACGTGCAAGCATATTTGTTCGTATTCCCTGTGTAATGCAGTAAGGACGGGAATCTACTTATTGAATAATGACGGAAATCATATAAACTATTATTGAAATTTTTGTCATATTATGATACCATGATAGTGGGTGCCACCATAACGGTAGGCGGTAGGCCTTCTACGGAGGGACTGTGACCCTCCGATTACATAGATACTTGCAAGAGAATCTGAAGAAAGGAGGGCTGAGCCATGGATATTTTAGGACTTATTGCAGTGTTAAGCTTTGGCTTGACCTGCTTCGGTATAGGATATTCTATCGGTAAAGATAGTAATAAGACACAAAAATAGCCGCCCCGGTCTGACTAACTGAGCGGCTATTCTGTTGCTTTAATATAAATCAGGCCAACCGTCTATCGGTGGTGCCTTTTATTAGTCATATTATAACATTAGTAAAAAGATAAATCAAGTCTGAGTGTTGAAGTACTGTTGATATTTTTTTTGCCTTGTGCTAACATAGGACTATAAAAATTAATTTGGTAATTAATCACCGGTAATAAGGAGATAGCTATGTGGTATGTAATGCAGGTACGTAGCGGTACTGAACACAAAACTCTCGCAAAATTAAAAAGTCTTATTGATTCTGAAATCTTAGAGCAGGGCTTTATTCCTCTCTATGAACAAAAGAAAAGATATCAGGGTAAGTGGCATGTAGAGGAGAAGATACTTTTTCCCGGCTACGTTTTTCTTGTAACTGAACAAATTGAAGAGTTGATACAGGAACTTTCCAGAGTGGTCGGCTCATCTCGCATACTTAAGACAGGTGATGAAATTGTGCCATTGACTGATGAGGAGGTTGCACTTTTGCTGCGCATGGGTAACAAAGACCAAAAAGTAGAAATGTCAATTGGTGTTATTGAGAATGATAAAGTCAGAATTACCAGTGGACCATTAGTAGGCATGGAAGGTGCTATTAAGAAGATAAACAGACATAAAAGAATTGCCTGGCTTAGTATCGAAATGTTTGGAAGCATTACAGATTGTCAGGTTGGATTGGAAATTATCGAAAAAATAGATGAAAGTCATCACACCGCTTAAGAAGCGGGTCTTTTCAGATAAGGTTACATTGCTACTGAAAGTGAGGTGTTTGTAATGACAGAAAATAGAATGAGTGAAAATACTTATAGAAAACCGTTACCAATTGGCATAGATAGTTTTCCTAAGCTTCGTACAAGGAATTCTTATTATGTTGATAAATCAGAATTGATAATAGATTTAATGAGAAAAAGTAATGAAGTGACGTTGTTTACAAGACCTCGCCGTTTTGGCAAGACCTTGAACATGAGTATGCTCAAATCATTTTTTGAGGTTGGTTGTGATAAATCTCTTTTTGATGGATTGAAGGTTACTGAAAACAAGGAAATTTGTGAGAAGCATATGGGTAAGTATCCTGTAATATTTATTTCGTTAAAGAGTGTTGACGGATTAAATTTCGAGGCAGCTTGTAATCCTTTGAAAAATATCATTTGGAATGAAGCAAGGCGTTTTTCATTTCTTTCAGAAAGCGATAGACTTGACTGTAAAGATAAGGCAAAGTATGAGTCCTTGGTTGAATTATTGCCTAATGGTAATAGTGCCATGACTATATCCACTATTGAAGAATCTTTATATCAACTTTCAATGTTGCTGTCAAAACATTATGGTACTAAAACAGTCATCTTAATAGATGAGTATGACGTACCATTAGACAAGGCTCATCAGTCAGGCTTTTATAGAGAAATGGTAACTCTTA
>CAZVBH010000007.1:0-45427 GCA_964625275.1 uncultured Lachnoclostridium sp. | reverse complement strand
CTTTTCTTCTTGGATTATATTGCATGTGGCAAGAATTATCCGGAAAAAATAGCTACGATAGTAGGCGGTGTGGCTGAAGGATGTATTCAGTCAGGTGCAGCACTTATAGGTGGTGAAACAGCAGAGCATCCGGGACTTATGCCTGAGGATGAGTATGATATCGGTGGCTTTGCAGTAGGTGTCGTAGAAAAGAAAGAACTCATCACAGGAGAAAATATCAAGGCTGATGATGTAGTTATCGGAATCGCTTCATCTGGAATCCATTCAAATGGTTTTTCACTCGTAAGAAAAGTATTTGAAATGACTAAAGAGTCATTAGATACATATTATGATGAGCTTGGAACTACACTCGGAGAAGCACTTATTGCACCAACTAAAATTTATGTAAAGGCTCTCAAGTCAGTTAAGGATAATGGCGTGGTTGTAAAGGGCTGCAGCCATATTACCGGTGGTGGTTTCTATGAAAATATTCCTAGAATGCTTCCTGAAGGTAAAAAAGCAATTATCTATAAGGATAGCTATGAAGTACCTGCAATTTTTAAGCTCCTTGCAAAAAAAGGCGATATCGCTGAGCAGATGATGTATAACACCTATAACATGGGTGTTGGAATGATGGTGGTTGTAAGTCCTGAGGATGAAGCTAAGACTATTGCAGCAATCGAAGCAGCCGGCGAAAAGGCATTCACAGTTGGCAAGATTGTCGATGGTGAGAAAGGAATTGAAATATGCTAAGAGTTGTTGTACTTGTAAGTGGTGGTGGTACAAATTTCCAGGCAATTATAGATGCAGTAAAAAATGGAACTATTACTGATACTGAGCTTGTTGGTGTAATTGCAAGCAAACCAGGCGTATATGCACTTGAAAGAGCGGCAAATAATAACATTCCTTCTACTGTGGTATGCAGAAAGGACTTTGATTCTAAAGAAGCAAGAGATGAAGCTCTTATAGCTGCTGTAAATTCTTATAGTCCTGATTTGGTAGTTCTTGCAGGCTTTTTGACAATTTTGCCTGAAAAGCTGATAAAGCTCTATCCAAATAAAATTATAAATATTCATCCTTCACTTATACCTGCCTTTTGTGGCGATGGCTTTTATGGACTTCATGTACATGAAAGAGTACTGGAAAGAGGAGCTAAGGTGACAGGAGCCACAGTTCATTTTGTAGACTGTGGAACAGACACAGGTCCTATTTTAATGCAGAAGGCTGTATATATTCAGCCTGATGATACGCCTGAAGCTCTACAGCTTCGAGTAATGCAGGAGGCAGAATGGAAGATACTCCCTGCAGTTATAGATGCTATTGCTCATGACAGAGTAAAGAAAAACTCTAGCGGAAGCTATTATGTTGTATAAGCTCTATTATAAGCCTGACCAAATTTAAACTTAATTTATAAAGTGTATAAGGGTGGTTAGGTGTTTAAATTAATTTCTTATATGGAATTAAAATCAAAGATTAATTGTAAGCAGTTTATTATTAAAGAAAAATTACTGTTTTCTAATTATATATCTTAAATTTTGGAGGTCGAAAATGAAGGTTTTAATTGTAGGAAGTGGCGGCAGAGAGCATGCCATCGCAGCTAGTGTTGCAAAGAGTCCTAAAGTAGATAAAATTTATTGTGCACCGGGTAATGCCGGAATAGCTGAATTGGCTGAATGTGTTGACATTAAAGCTATGGAATTCGATAAATTGGTTGCATTTGCAAAGGATAATGCAATCGACCTTACAATAATCGGCATGGATGATCCATTAGTAGGAGGAATTGTCGATGTATTTGAGGCTGAAGGACTCAGAGTATTCGGACCTAGAAAGAATGCTGCAATCATCGAAGGCAGCAAAGCCTTTTCAAAAGACCTTATGAAAAAATATAATATTCCATCTGCAGCTTATCAGACCTTTGATAATCCTGATGAAGCAATTGCTTACCTTGAAACGATTGATATGCCTATCGTTCTTAAAGCTGATGGACTCGCACTCGGTAAAGGCGTACTCATTTGTCAGACACTTGAGGAAGCTAAAGAAGGCGTAAAGACTATCATGCTTGATAAGCAGTTTGGCTCTGCAGGCAATAGAATGGTCGTTGAAGAGTTCATGACAGGACGTGAAGTAAGTGTGCTTTGTTATTGTGATGGAACTACTATCAAGCCAATGACCAGTGCACAGGATCATAAGAGAGCAAAGGATGGTGATCAGGGACTTAATACCGGTGGTATGGGTAACTTCTCACCTAGTCCATTTTATACAGACGAAATTAAGGAATTTTGTGAAGAAAAGATTTATAAGCCTACAATGGCTGCAATGAAGGCAGAAGGAAGAGATTTTGTTGGTATACTTTTTGTAGGTCTCATGCTTACGCCAAAGGGACCAAAGGTTCTCGAATATAATGCAAGATTTGGCGATCCTGAGGCTCAGGTAGTTCTTCCAAGAATGAAGAATGACATCATTGATGTAATGAATGCATGTATAGATGGAACTCTTGACAAGATTGATCTTCAGTTCGAGGATAATGCCTGCGTATGCGTAATTCTTGCTTCAGACGGTTATCCGGTAGCTTACAAAAAGGGCTTCAAAATTACAGGAATGGAAAACTTCAAGGATAAAGAAGGATATTATCTTTTCCATGCAGGCTCAAAATTTGATGAAGCCGGAAATGTAGTTACAAATGGTGGAAGAGTACTAGGTGTAACTGCAAAGGGTGCTACTTTAAAGGAAGCAAGAGCAAATGCCTACAAAGCAGTTGATTGGGTTGACTTTGAAAATAAGTACTATAGACATGATATTGGTAAAGCAATAGATGAGGCATAATCGTAGGTTAGATTTTACTTTTGGGATAAGAACATTCTTTAGACAAAAGGCTTAGATAATAAGAACTGAAGTAACATTTGATTTTATAATTGTGAGTAGGAGAAGGCTGTTATGATTAAGTATAAGGCTTTAATTATATTTTCAATTTTTGCTGTTATTTTGGGTGGATGTAGTAAGGATTCTGACGAAAAAGCCGGAACTTCAGCAACTGAGATAACTGTTACTGAATCTGCAGATAATGAGTCAGTTGATAGTGAAGACGAGTTAGCAGGTCAGAGAAGAGTAGTGGCATCTGATGAAAAAAATGCAGATGAGGTTGATGAAAATACCGAAGCTGAAATGACAGAGGCTGCCATGCTTCAGGAGGAAGTTGAGTCAGATGATGAAGAAATTTCTGAAGAGGCTGTACTTACTGCTGCCGCACTATTAACTAAAGCAGCGGAAGAAAATGGTATAGTTTTAACTGAAGCTGCGTCTAATAGCGACTCAGATAAAAATGTTAATTCATCTACTCCTTCACCTGCATCACAAGCTGCAAATTCCTCGAAGTCCATGTATGCCACAAAGGATCTTAATGTAAGAGCAGGAAGCAGCACATCATCTGAGCTTATAGGGGAAATTAGTACGGGCGATGAAGTTAAAGTGTTAGAAATACTTGACAATAACTGGGCAAAAATCAGCTTCAATGACAGTTATGCTTATGTTTATTCCTCCTATCTTTCAGACAAGGTGGTAGTAGCTTCGACCAATCCTACAGCAACGCCCAAACCAACATCGAAACCTACTGCTACAGCAACTCCAAAGCTAACCTCAACTCCTACAGCTACAATGACTACAACCCCTAAGGCAAATTCAAAAAACACCTCGTCGGGTTCTGCAAATGAAGCTGTTTCAATTAGTAAAGTAAGTGTAATTGCAAATAACCATGATATTCATACCTATTCATCTGAAATAGATAATAACGGATTATCCTATTATTCAGAAAATGAAGATGTAATCAATGATCATTTTAATGCAGTTAATAATTTGAGGACTTCAGTAGGATTAAGTAAATTTACACTAGATCCGACTTTGTGCAGAGTTGCGGCTTATAGAACTGCTGAATTGATTAAGTATAATTATTTTGGACATTATCATCCGGGTTATGACGAATCTGTAGATAGTGCATGTGCATTTGATGTCATATATTTCTTTCAGGATGGTTACAGATATATTGCAGAAAATATAGCTAACCAATCCGGTGACTGGAAGTATTTTTATGAAAGAAGCAATCTTGGACAGGTATTTTGTGACCAGTTTGCAGGCTCTGCAAATCATTATGCCAATATGACAAATTCTAATTACACAAAAATAGGAATTTGCGTTTATATCGATAAAAATTATATTCTTGTCACCCAAATATTTGGTTAAAGAAAGGTTAAAATATGAGTGGATTTACTTCACAGGCTAAGAAAGCACTTTCCATGGCTACTGATTTAGCTATGGATTATGATAACAGATATGTGGGAAGTGAACATTTGCTTCTTGCTCTTTGTAAAGTACCCAGTGTTGTAAAGGATGTTCTAAGTACTACATTTAATTGTGAAGATTTAGAAAATCTTCTTACAGAATTTTCTGATGAAACAGTACCGATGATGAATACCACTCCGGTATTGTCTATGTCAGAAAAGCTCAATAATATATTAAAGACTGCCGATGAAATGGCAGAGGAAGAAAATAGAAATATTGAGACTCAAGATCTTATGATTGGAATACTTAAGGAATTTGATTGTATGGCACTGCGTATGCTCAATTCACTTAATGTCAATCTGATAGAGCTTTATCAGAAGCTTTTAGCTTCGTGTGGATATAGTAGAAATGAAATAAAGCATGAAATTGATTCTATTAAGCGTAATGGTAGAAAGAAATCCATGCTTGATACCTATACTCGTGACTTAACAGACCTTGCATCTCATGGAAAGCTTGATCCGGTTATTGGAAGAGAAAAGGAAATTACTAGAATAATTGAAATTTTAGGCAGAAGAACTAAAAATAATCCATGTCTTATCGGTGAGCCGGGAATAGGCAAAACTGCAGTAGTCGAAGGACTTGCACAGCTTATAGCTAATAAAGCAGTACCGGAAGCAGTACAAAATATTCGTCTCCTTACTCTTGATTTGTCCGGTATGATTGCCGGCTCTAAGTATAGAGGCGAGTTTGAAGAGAGAATTAAGAGACTCATGGAAGAGGTTAAGGCTGCAGGTAATGTAGTACTATTCTTAGATGAAATTCATACTCTTATTGGAGCCGGTAATGCAGAAGGCTCTATGGATGCTGCAAATATTCTTAAGCCTGCATTATCTCGTGGAGAAATTAAAATTATTGGTGCTACAACAAGAGATGAATATAGAAAGCACATCGAAAAGGATGCAGCACTTGAAAGACGTTTTCAGCCTATAAGTGTTGAAGAGCCGGACGTTGAAACTACTGTAGAAATATTAAAGGGACTGAAAACTCATTTTGAAAAATTTCATAATGTTAAAATAACTGATGATGCTATTTTGTCTGCTGTAACGCTTAGCTCAAAGTATGTTACAGACAGATACTTACCAGACAAGGCGATTGATTGTCTTGATGAGACTTGTAGTAGAATAAAGCTGTCAGATTACAAAATTGGACCTGAAACTGCAGGTATCCAGGCAAGAATGGATGAGCTTGTTGCTGAAAAAGAAAAATGTCTTAAACGTTCAGATGCAGAAGGTATGAAGGCTGCAATGGAAGAAGAAAAGGAATTAAAGATAAAGCTGTATCAATATAATGGAGTATTGAGAACCCGTAGACCTAAGGTTTCTTCGGAAGACATTGCAAATGTAATCAGTGGCTGGACAGGCATTCCTCTGTCTAAGCTTTCCCAGACTGAAAATGAACAGCTTTTAAAGCTTGAAAAAAATCTGCATAAGCGCGTGATTGGTCAAAATGAAGCTATTGAGGCAGTTGCTAAAGCAATAAGAAGAGGAAGAGTGGGAATAAAGGATCCAAATCGTCCAATTGGTTCATTCCTGTTTTTGGGACCTACAGGTGTAGGTAAAACCGAGCTTTGCAAGGCTCTTGCGGAAAATATGTTTGGCAAAGAAAGCTCAATAATCAGAGTTGATATGTCAGAATATATGGAGAAGCACAGTGTATCAAAGATGATAGGCTCACCTCCGGGCTATGTTGGTCATGAAGAGGGTGGACAGCTTTCTGAACAGGTAAGGCAGAAGCCTTATTCGATTGTTCTATTTGATGAAATTGAGAAGGCTCATCCTGATGTATTTAATGTGCTTTTACAGGTGCTTGACGAGGGTACAATTACTGACAGTCAGGGCAGACATGTCAGCTTCAAAAATACAATTATTATAATGACAAGTAATGCCGGAGCTCAGGCAATTGTTAATCCTAAAAAGCTAGGATTTTCAAAGGATAATGATGCAAAGGCTGATTATGAAAAGATGAAATCAGGTGTAATGGAAGAGGTTAAGAGAATTTTCAAGCCTGAGTTCATTAATAGAATTGATGACATCATTGTCTTCCATGAGCTTACTAAGGATGAAATTGCCAACATAGTTAAGCTAATGCTTAATAAGCTTTCTGACAGAGTAAAGTATAGTCAGGGCATTAGCATTAAGTTTTCATCATCCGTTATAGATTTTATTGCAAAGAAGGGCTACGATCCTAAGTATGGTGCCAGACCTTTAAAGAGAGCAATACAAGATGTAATTGAGGATGAAATTGCAGATGAAGTCTTAAGAGGAAAAATCAAATCCGGAATGGAAGTATCTGCCACAATGGAGGAAGATAAGCTTCTTTTAAAACCAAATAAGAAAAAGAAATAAAGCTCTAAAAGTCCTTGCCCACCTTAAGTGGTGGGACTTTTAGTATTTATGCAATATTTTAGGTATGAATTATAGGCTTGAATATTGATAGCTATGAAGCAGAATTTATGCTATGAACTGAAATGAATAGTTCTGATAATGCTTATTATGAATTACCAATAAAAGGAGAGTAAGCTAATGGCTAAGGTAAAACAGATTTTTTATTGTACTTCCTGTGGTAATGAAACCTCCAAATGGCAGGGACAATGTCCTGCCTGCAAGGAATGGAATACCATTACTGAAGCTCCTGATAATTATAAGAAGGCTGTAGCAGTCGGAGCTACTCTTCGCAAAAGAAGTGAAAGACAAACGCTTTCACAGGTAAGTACTACAGAGGAAGAGAGAATGGATACAGGAATGGAGGAGCTTAACAGGGTTCTTGGAGGAGGAATTGTTAAGGGCTCACTCATTCTTGTTGGTGGTGATCCCGGAATTGGTAAATCAACCCTTCTTTTACAGACCTGCAAAAATCTTTCTGACAAGGGAAGAAGTGTTTTCTATATTTCAGGCGAGGAAAGCCTTCGTCAAATTAAAATTAGAGCTGACAGAATAGGTAGTTTTTCTGATTCTTTAATGCTTTTATCTGAAACTGACTTAGATTATATTACAGAGCAGATTTATGATATGCACCCTGAGGTTGTGATTATAGATTCGATTCAGACAATGTGCAAGGAAAGCGTAGATTCTGCTGCAGGCTCAGTAGGTCAGGTTAGAGAAACAACTCAAACCTTACTCAGAATTGCAAAAGAAGAAAATATTTCGATTTTTATTATTGGACATGTTACGAAAGAAGGTACAGTAGCGGGACCAAGAATGCTTGAGCACATGGTAGATACAGTGCTATACTTCGAAGGCGACAATAGTTCTTTATTTAGAATACTTCGTGCCGTAAAGAACAGATTTGGCTCAACTAATGAAATCGGCGTATTTGAAATGCTGCAAAGTGGTCTTAGAGAGGTTCATAATCCAAGTGAACATTTGCTTTGTGGTATGCCCGAAAATGAACCGGGCTCTGTAGTTACTTCTATTATCGAGGGTACAAGACCAATAATGATAGAGGTGCAGGCACTCGTATGCCAGACAAATTTTAATATGCCTCGTCGAACTGCGGTTGGTACTGATTATAACAGAATGAACTTGCTGATGGCAGTAATGGAAAAAAGAATAGGAATAAGAATGTCCGGCTGTGACGCCTATATTAATGTCGCCGGAGGAATGAAAGTCAATGATCCTTCCTTGGATTTAAGTATAGTAGCATCATTGCTTTCAGGATATCTTAATATTCCATTACCGGAAAAAACAGTTGTTTTTGGTGAGGTGGGCTTAACCGGAGAGGTAAGAGCCGTTTCTCAGGCGGCTGCAAGAGTATCTGAGGCTGAAAAGCTTGGTTATAAGCATTGCATTCTGCCTCAGGCGTGTATGGCCAGTCTGAAAGCAGATGGTAAAAAATACAATATTGACATAACAGGTATTAAAAATCTTAGAGATTTAAAGAATCTAATGTCTTAGATTGACCGGAATGGAAAGGAAAGCTACGTAATGATAAAGCAGGGGCTTGCAATTGTATTAACTTTTATACTTGCCGGATCTGTAATGACCGGATGTGGAAGCAAGGAAAGTGGACTTACAAAAGAACAAATTGAATCTTATGATCATTCCTTTTCTAATGTTGCAGGAGCAGATGACAGTCTTGACAGCATTTCCTATGATGATTCCGGCTATATAATATGTGATGACTATATATATGTATCTTCAGAAACTGCAATTTTAAAAACAGAGGCTAATGATTCAAGTGAAAATTCCGTTACCCTTTATTATGGAGATAAGCTCTATCGTACCGGAAAAAATGATGAAGGCTGGAACAGAGTTTTCTACGATGGAGAAAATTTATATGTTTCTGATGCAAATGTTACAGAATTCACAATAGACCTTGAAACGGAATTTCAATATTCACTTGCTTCTCTAAATATCGTTGAAACAAGCAGACAATATTATTCTTATGATAATTTATGTGATGATTTAAGTGAAATACGTGATATGTATCCGGATTATGTTACTTTAAATGCAATTGGAAACAGTGCCGACGATAGGGCTGTTTATGAGGTGATAATTGGAAATCCTAATGCAGAGAAATCAATACTTGTTGTTGCAGGCATGGAGGGATGTGAGTATATGACAAGTATGCTCGCTGCTAAGCTTTGCGAATATTATGCTCATTCGGCGGCTGATGGACTTTACAACGGCTATCTCTATAGTGAGCTTTTAGAAAAGTGTTCCTTTCACATCATACCTATGCTCAACCCGGATGGCATTGCAATCAGCCAATATTATATGAATGCTGTAAATAATCAAGACTATGCTACTAACATAAATTCCTGGTATGAGCGTGATGAAAGCAAGGGCGGCACAATGCTTTCGCTCGATAATTATCTGATGTTTTATTATGCCAATGTACGAGGAGCAGACCTTTCACTTAATTTTCCTTATAAATGGGACGAGGCGGAAAGTCTAAGCTATGCAGCAAATTCAGGCTATAAGGGTGAGTCTGAGGCTTCTGAAAATGAAACTCAGGATGTAATAAAAATAATAAATTCCTTAAATCCGGACATAATTATAAATCTTAGGACATCAGGGAACAGCGTAGCTTATGATTTTGGCGCGGATGAGACCTTATTAAATAAGACAAAGGATTATGCGGATATTCTAAGCTCTGTCCTTACTTATACCTTGGATGAAAAAAGTTATGGCAAAGCTGCTTATGGCTCTCTTGAGGGCTATTCAGAGGCTGTGCTTGGAATACCGGCCTTAAAAATATCGATTGGCAGTGGAGATGCGCCTTTGTCACTAACGGAATATAATTCAATTTGGAATTCCGGAAGGGAAACCCTTATTGCACTTGCTGTACAGCTTGTAAATGAGTAGTGGAGGAACGATGGCAGTTATAGTTATAGTAATCATAGTTTTACTTTTTGTTTACCTGCAATATAAGCTATACGACAAATTTTGGAATGAAGGTCTTAATACGCGTATTTTCTTCTCTAAAAGAATGGCAGAAGAAAACGAAAGCTTTGAAATAGTTGAATTTTGTGAAAACAATAAAAGGCTGCCTGTGGCACCACTCAAGCTTAAATATAATGTCGACAAAAGCATTGAAGCAAATATAATGGCAGGCGAAGAAGCTCCGGGAGTCTCTGATAAGCTTTATTATATTGATGCAATTACTCTTGGCGGCTTTAGAGAAGTCGAAAGAAGTCTTAAATGTCATGCAAATAAAAGAGGTGTCTTTTTTGTCGACCAGGTATTCAGATCTGCACATGACATTTGCCTTTTGCATGAAATGCATGATATTGTAGATACTGATGCTTCTATTATGATATATCCCAGACATTTAGACACAGGAGCTTCTGAATATCGTTTTAATAATCTGATGGGTGACATCACAACAAGAATTAAATATATTGAGGATCCGTTTGAATACAGAGGCATGAGAGAATATATGCCTGAGGATGGAATGAAGCATGTAAACTGGAAGGCAAGCGCCAGGGCTGACAGGTTAATTGTTAATGAGTTTAATCAGACTACGGTGCGTTCTGTGAAAATCGCAGTTAATTTTAATCAGGTATCCATATATAAAGAGGATGAGCTTTTAGAGGAAAGCCTCAGACTGGCTGTCAGCATAGCTGCAAATCTCCTTTCAGAAGGCTTTTCAGTTGAAATTGTTACTAATGCTAAAAATCTCTTTACGGGAGAAGAAGCAGCTGTTACATCCGGAAGTGGCTATGGCCACATGGAAAGCATCCATGAGGCTGCTGCTTCAATTGACGCAAATGCTGAAGTTACTGATTTTACTGAGACCTATGCATTTTCCAGCATACAGGATACTGATGATTATGTTATTCTGATTTCTTTTGATCAGTCGGAAAAGCTTTGTGCAATGGTTGAAGAAAGAATTAATGAGCATAAGGATACTTTTTGGATAATACCTGAAAATTATAGAATTGAATACAGACTGCCTATAAAGCTACGTGCTTATACAGCTGAATGGAGGCTTTATGAGAATTGATAAATGTTATCTTCTAAATAGAATTCTTAGGGTTTCTCTTTCATGGCTCAGCGTATATTCTGTGATTGCTGCTTATCTGATGTATATGGGAGAGGGCGTAAAAACTCTTACCCTTTCCTTTGTGGCACTTTTAATACTTTGTGCAGCTTATTTATTTTTTGCAAAGGAAAAGAACAATGAACTTGTAATGCAGCCGGGATTAATGGTTTTTAATCTTATTTCAATAATTATGTGTGCAGCTTATTCAATTCAGCCAGGTCTAAAAATTGAAATGGTTGGTTTAATTATTGCACTCGCAGGTTATCTTACCAATAATTATTTCGCCTCTTATTATGACAGCTTATTGAATGCAAGACAGAATGAATCACGAGCACTAATGAGTAATTTTAAAAAGCATAATATTTTATTCTTTTCCTGGCTCATTCTGGTTGTAATTGTAGCACTTCTGGCACTTTTACTGCCATATGATGGAATTGGCACAGCTATTTTAAACGGAATAAAGGCTTTAATAGCATTTTTACGTGGAAAGAAGAGCTATGAAAATTCTACAGGCACTACAGCTTCTTACGTTGAGGAAGAAGATGATGGCGAGATGCTTGGTGGCGATGCTTCGGGCTCGGGTAGTTTCATCCTTTTGCTTTTGATAATCGGACTTGCTTTAATTATTGGTGTAATAATTATTTTGGCTAAGACCTTAAAGGATCAAAAGTATAAGAGAAAAATTACTGTCTCTGAGGATGATGAAAATGTAAGAGAAACGGTAAGAGTAATAAGCAGGCAAGAAAGGGGCAGCTTTAGATTTAGTATTTTTGGAACACCATCACAACGAATTCGAAAATATTTTATAAAGACGGTACGTGGAATTAGTAATAAGAAAATAAAAAAGAGTGACACACCGGCTGAATTGATAAATGAAATTACTGATTACGACAGGCAGCTGCGAGATTATTATGAGATGGCCAGATACTCTAAGACGGAGCTGACTAATGATGATGTTAAGAAGGTTAAAAAATTGAGTGAAGCTGTAAAAAGCTCGAAGGCTAATTAAAATTTTAAAATTTCTAAAAATTTTGTTGACATTTATATAGGAGTGTAGTATTATAAGCTTCGGTTGTTGTAAACACCACAGGGGTATAGTTCAGCTGGTAGAATATCGGTCTCCAAAACCGCAGGTCGTGGGTTCGAATCCTACTGCCCCTGCTTTTTTGCAAGGGATGTACGAATGTACATCCCTTGTTCGTTTATAAGGGAACGAGAAGGAGATTTTAATGAGTAACACCGAAGAAACTAGTAATGTTAAAAAGAAGAAAATTATTATTATTGCAATTGCAGTGGTTTTAGTGGCAATTATAGCGATAATTGTGGCAGTGGCTTCAGGTAAAAAGGAGGCTGTACCAGAGGTGGCATCAGCTCCAACGGCTACACCGACGCCGACACCATCCAATACGCCAACGCCGACATCAACACCTACATCAACACCGACTCCAACGCCTGATCCGTATGAAGGCATGATTAGAAGTCCTTTAAATAATGAGTATATTGATGCTTCTTATGAGAATACAAGACCAATAGCCGTAATGTTTAATAATGTTAAGGCGGCACTTCCACAGTGTGGTATTTCTCACGCAGGAGTTGTTTATGAGAGTCTTGTTGAGGGCGGAATCACAAGACTTCTTGGCGTAATTAAGGATTATGACACGATTGATACAATAGGTTCAGTAAGAAGTGTAAGAAAATATTATGTATATTGGGCTCTGGAATATGATTCGATTATCGTTCACTATGGTGGACCGGCTAAATATGTTTCTGAGATACTTTCAGCTTCATATGTAAATAATATTAACGGAACTACCAGTGAACAGTATTTTTATAGAACTAGTGACCGAGTAGCACCACATAATGCCTTCACCTCAGCTACTAAGCTTGCTTCTGGAATTGAAGGCCTGTCCTACAGCTCCACCTATACAGACAATTATCAGGGCGACCATTTTAAATTTGCAGATGATGAAAATCCTAACCTGCTTGAGGCTGGAGCTACAGCTAACGAAATTTCGCCAGGATATCTTAATGAAGCAAAATTTGTTTACAATTCTGATGATTCGCTTTACTATAGATATGAGTATGGTGAAGAACAGGTTGATGGGAATACCGGTGAGCAGTTGGCTTATAAGAATGTAATAATTCAGTATACGCCTTATGAAGTCCTTGATAAAAATGGCTATCTTGCATTTTCAGTATTTGATGGTGGAAGCGGTTATTATTTCACAAATGGAAAGTATATTGATATAACCTGGTCAAAGGAAAGCACCTTTGCACCTACGAAATACTTTGACAGTGATGGCAATGAGATAGAGCTAAATACGGGAAATACCTGGATTTGCATCTGCCCACCAAGCTATAAGTCAAGTGTTTCAATTAAGTAGTGAGTACTAAAATGGTGGAAGCAGCCTCTTAGGATTTCTGTTTAAGAAGCTCTAACTGGTTTATGTACGAACTTTATGGGTACAGTATTTTTTTAGAGGTACTTTGCCGGTACTTTAATTATAAATTATTTTTGGTATCAGTCAGATGCAGAAATGGAGAATTATGGCAAAATACAAGCTTTTAACTCAGGAAGGAAGAGCTAAGCGTGGTGAATTTACTACTGTTCATGGCACGATACAGACTCCTGTTTTTATGAATGTAGGAACTGTAGCGGCTATCAAGGGTGGAGTTTCATCAGTAGATTTAGGCTCTATTGGAACACAGGTTGAGCTTTGTAATACCTACCATCTTCATGTACGTCCGGGAGATGAGGTTGTTAAAAAGCTTGGCGGACTTCACAAATTCATGACCTGGGACAAACCAATTCTTACTGATTCAGGTGGCTTTCAGGTATTTTCACTTGCAAAGCTTCGTAAAATAAAAGAAGAGGGTGTTTCCTTTAACTCCCATATTGATGGCAAGAAAATCTTCATGGGACCTGAGGAAAGTATGCAGATTCAGTCAAATCTTGGCTCTACCATTGCAATGGCATTTGATGAGTGTCCTTCAAGTGTAGCAGATAAAGCCTATATCGAGCAAAGTGTTGCCAGAACGACACGATGGCTTGAAAGATGCAAAACTGAGATGGCAAGATTAAATTCGCTTCCTGATACAGTCAATAAAGAGCAATTGCTTTTTGGCATTAACCAGGGAGGAGTTTATACAGATATAAGAATTGACCATGCAAAGAAAATTTCAGAATTAGACTTGGATGGTTATGCAATCGGTGGACTTGCAGTTGGAGAGAGTCACGAGGAAATGTATAATGTTCTTGATGAAACAGTTCCTTATCTTCCTGTAGACAAGCCAACGTATCTGATGGGTGTCGGTACGCCCGCAAATATTCTTGAAGGCGTTGAGCGTGGTGTGGATTTCTTCGATTGTGTTTATCCAACGAGAAATGGACGTCATGGTCATGCTTATACAAACTTTGGTAAGATTAATCTTCTTAACCAAAAATATGAAACTGATGACAGACCGATTGAACCCGGATGTCAGTGTCCTGCCTGCAAAAATCATTCAAGAGCATATATAAGACATCTCTTGAAGGCTAAAGAAATGCTTGGATTTAGATTAATGGTGTTGCATAATCTCTATTTTTATAATAAAATGATGGAAGAGATTCGTCTGGCACTTGATAATCATGAATTCGCTGCTTATAAAAAGCAGAAGCTTATGAACATGGCCAGAAATGGCGAAGATTTTTAAATTGGAGGTAAATGAATGTTTAACAATGTACTTTTAGCAAGCTCAAGTAGTGGACTTATGGTAATGGTAGTTTATATCGTAATTATCGTTGCATTTTTCTATTTCTTTATGATCAGACCACAGAAGAAGGAACAGGCTCAGAAGGAAGCACTTATCAATTCAATCGCAATTGGTGATAGTGTTCTTACAACAGCAGGCTTCTATGGCGTCGTTATAGATATTATGGATGAAATCGTAATCGTTGAATTCGGTAGCAATAAAAACTGCCGTATACCAATGAAGAAGACTGCAATCATTGAAGTTGAAAAGAAGAACGACTAGATTGTCAGAAATACGGTGGGAGCACAGAAGAAGCTGTGCTCCCACCTAGCTTTTTATCATGTTGCATAATATAAGGTTTTACTGTATACAAATTAAGTATATATAAGAATTCAAGTACCATTTATAAAGTAATATTTATATGGTTTCTCTAATATAGTATTATAAAAATAATAAATAATTCTATGAAACGTTATTTTAAAAATCTCATTTTAATATCGATACTTTATTTTATATTTTCAGTAATAGCTTCCGTAATAGCATATAAATTCAAATTATCTAGCGGTGTAGTCTGGTTCATTGCGAAAGCGATAGTTGGTCTCAGCTGTTTTATAGGCGGCTTTGTTAGTTCAAAAATTAGTTGTGATAAGAAGATTTTAAAGGGAATGCTTACCGGAGCCGGAATTTTTTTGATAATTTTCTTTTTATCATTAGTTATTAATGGAGCTGAAGCTAAGAAAAGTGCTTTTTTGATTATTACTCTTTGCATTACAATTCTTCCTTCCATGATAGGAGCTGCAGTTGCAAAAGTAGTATAGATATGACAATATATGCTATTGATAATTTGCAATACTACAGTTATAATGGTCTTGTCTGAAGAGTGCAATGGTCTTGCATGTTTTGATCCTACAACTTTAAAAAGGGTTTCCATATATGAAGTGGATGTCAGGCCTCGTTCCAGTGGAAGGCAGTAAGCTCTCATGAGGTCACCCACCTGGCGAATGTCAGGAGTCAAAGTGCAGGATGGCTCTTCAGATTTTTTTATTATAAGAGTACCACGCAATGCATAAAAATTATCTAAAAAGAATCAATTTTAGTTAAATATCATCGCTAAAATGTGTGTAAAGCACTGAAAATTCATACCAGCCTTCAGTAGTTATACATTAATCTTAAAATCGCAATGAACTGTCAGATTAAAGCGGATATTCCAGGTCCGCTTCGCTACTTGCTCATAACATTAAAGCCACTTCGATAAGTTTAAATTACTCCAATTATCTTTTATAATTGTTTAGTACGATGTAATATCTTAACTTCTTAATGTTAATTTAAAATAAAAATGGCGTAACAATACATGGATGTGTATTATTCGGGGGGGGGTACAAACTTGACATTTAAATACAAAATGTTATCATACAATATAGAGAGTTGTCTGGAAAGTATCATCATCCAAAAACAATCATTAGTTATAAGTTAAAGTAAATTTTTTACAGTCTGTCACTATTATAGTGAAGCTGTTAATTGAAGTTTTGTTCTAAAAAATAGGGTAGTTAATTATTTTTACATCAATCCGGTAAAGCCGGTGTTTTAGTCTGCGCAGGGGTAGCAGATATGCGAAAGGGTATGGTAACGAAATGAAATCGAGAGCTTTTAATTTTAGACGTATTAGGAAAATTGTGTCTATTATAATTGTATCTATCTTAATCTTTGAAATAATTCCAGATGCTTTATTTAATAAAACAAATTCTGCATCAGCTGCTACGCCAACAATTGAAGGCACTGATGATAAATTAGACGTAAAACAGAAGTGGATTGATCAGATGAATACTTTACAATGGTTTGATTCTGTTGATACTGAAGGCTTATTAAAGGTAAGCCGTAATTCAGCTTTTTGGCATAAATACAAAGATACTGATTTAACTGTTAAAATTGATGTTGATAAAATTATTTCTGTAACTACTTCTGAACGGTCTAAAGAAAAAACTACTGCTGCTATTGGTTATAGAATTAAAAATCAGAATTCTTTTAATCTTACTGATGATTATTTAACTAAAGGAGATTCTATTTCAAGTAGTGCTTATAATGGTTCTTCCAGTTCAGATGATCTATATTATACAATAGAACGAGCTGAAGGTTATGATACTTATAATGATGATGGCGAGATTGCCAAAAAATATTATTGTCGTAGGTATTACGTTAGTACTGCTTCACAGTTAGCTAAAATATTTGAAACTTATAATTCTAGTAGCAATAACATTAAAACGACTTCTAGTGAAATTAATAAATTTTTATCTGAAATTAGCGATTCAGCTACATCAGTAGGTGTAGCCTCAAAGGTCGAAATTTACCTGCTCTGTGATATAGATTTGGGAGGTGATAATTTTACTGAATGGACTTCTAATAGGAATACATCATTTGAATTGGAGCTTAATGGTCAAGGTCATTACATTTATAATGGTTATTTAGGAATAAATGCACAAAATAATTATAATTTATTTTTAGGTTATACAACATACAATCAAGAAAAAGATACATATACTTTCTATCCTGATAATAAATTTGCAATAGAAAATGTCACTTTTTCTAATTTTTATATTGGTCATAGTGGAGGAATGTTTGGAAATTCAGTAAAATTCGCTTATTTTAATAATGTCAATTGGGAGAATTGCGTTGCAGCAGATGATGGTACAAACGCTTGTATGACAATTGTATTAGGTAATATGTATGGTGAATGCTATTTTAAAGATTGTACTATTCGTAATTCATATGTGCGTGCAAATGGTAAAGGTCATTCTTCAATGTTTGCGTCATATAATACAACGTCTGAAGGAACAGCATTAGACAAATCTAATAAGATTTCTTATTTTGAAGATTCAACAGATGATATAAGTTCATATTATTATACAAATGTACCTGAACTGGCGGAGGCTGAAAGAGCATGGAGTAATACTAATTCTCAAGTTGCATATAAAAATAAAGAAACAAAAAAATTAACTAATAAATTTCCTTCTATATATGAAGGCTGTGCAACAATATCATGTGCATTATACGAAACCAGCACCGATACTAGCAATATTAATCATTCCGGTGGATTCGTTAGTTGTATTTGTTCTAAGGTTATATTTAAAAATTGTTATTCTAATTCATCGGTTTATGGTGCACAGCAGTTAGGTATATTTATAGGAGGAATAATTGGAAATACTGATGGATTTTATTATGAAGATCCAACGAATGATAATAAAGAACGAATTTTCGTTAATTCGATTTTTGAATCATGCTATTCATCAGGTAAGGTAGAAGGCGTTAACCAAATTGGCGGTTTTGTTGGAATAATTTATAACGATGGACGAGCAATCGGAAAAACTGGTTATTTTAATGCGATAAATGCTAGTACTACCGCGCAAAATAATTCAAATTCTAAGGGCTATGCTCTTTTTTATAATTGTTATTCTACCTCATCGGTCGGCATGGAATATTCAGGCGATTATGTAGGAGGTTTCGTTGGCATTATTAGAGGTAATCGTCTTTGTGGAACTGATAATTTATCAGAAAATAAACACCGTTTTGTTAATTGTTATGCAGCCGGTGAGGTTGGTGGAATTACAACCAGAACTGATAATAATGGTACAAATATAAAAGTGACTAGCGATGTAAATAATAATACTATCGGAGGATTTATTAGCGCTTATAGAGTTGAAGACTTTTATGATGCTGATGGAAACATGTTAAATGTTGAAGCTCTTCATGACGATAATGGAAAAATTAAAAATCAAATTACAGGAATTACAACGGATTGTTATTATGATATGCAGACAACAGGCATGCGAGAAAGAGAAATTGGCACATTTAATGAATTATCAAAAACTCCGAGTGATAGTAATGCTAATTTTAATAGCAATAAATCTAAGGCTTTCCAACTGTCAGGTACGTTATCCGGCCTTAATGGAGTATACACCAGGGAATCCAAGGATAAACAGATTTCAGGACTCACAAACAGTGGAAAAAAGGTAGATGGATCAGCTTTGTTTTCCACAGGTCTAAATGTTGCTACTTCCTGGACCTACATTGAAGGCTATTACCCTCAGCTTTCATATTTTACAGAAATGCCAACTGACCCTGATGATGATGCTTCCGAAGTTGATAAAATGATATATTATCGCAAGGTTCGCTATTATTATGATAGCATTGCTTCAACAGCTACAGTATATCTCAACCATTATGATGAGTTGCTTGATACTGATGGTAATACTAAATCAGTAGATGAAATTATTGATAATGAGATAACAGCTGAACTTCCATCAGAAAATAAAACCTTGTCTGACTTATCAAATGAAGAATATGATGAACGGTATTCAAAGAAGCTTACTAATTATCAAGCTATTTATGATACTGTACGTGACATTACAAGTAAGTTTGAAATGACTTCAGATAATTATCTAAATTCAGTAATAAACAATATTACCTGGACCACTGACGATGCGGCCAATAGCAGTAGTGGCTTTGTATCGACCTTGGGTAAAAGCTCAAGCTCTAGTGAAGAAGATGAAAAAATAGAAATCAAATACAGTATTCCTATAACTAATAGTAATTCGTCTACTGATAGTTCAAGCTCTGCTAGTAGTAACTCTTCTGGCAGTGGAGACAATACTGAGGCTTCTGATGACAAAGCTGATGAGACTACGGAAGCTTCTGAAGGAGATAATAGTTCCGGCATAGCTACTGATCTGGTTAATGGAGAGACCACCTACACCCAAACATATACTCCTCATGTATTATCAATTACTAAAGTTGAAAATGATGAAGGTGTTTCGGTTTATAAATGTTTGAATTTTGCACCAGGCAAACAATGGATAGCTGTAACGGCTACTTCTACTGTAGAAGATAATTTTGTTGCACCCGGTACTTCTTCCTCAACCAATAATCAAGGCACAGAAGATAGTAGTGCTTCACCAAATTATATTTCCGGCTCAAGGCAGCTACGACTTCTGCCAACTGCTTATCTTAGTGCGGGAAATATAATTCATGTAAATGTAGTTACTAATGAGACTACCGACGAAAATGGGAAAAAAACAACAACTTATACAAATGATGTTTATTATACTGATTCTAAAACTGGTGAAGTTAAAATATCCAACTTTAATCATTCTATTGGCGTTGCTTATGCAATAACAGATAGATTTAGAATGGGTCAACAGGTTTCGAAAGTTAATAATTCTTCTGTGAGTGATAATAGTTCTATTTACAAGAGTCAGCAGCTGGATAATTATACGAATTCAAATTCAACAGTAACGAATTCTAATAAGACATACACATCTTCTGCTTACTTTGCTTACTATGATCAGTTCAATGAAGAAGGTAATAACAATCTTTTTGAGGATGTAGAAAAAAATACTGATTCATCTGGTAATACTACTTATAGCTTTTCAATGCTTGATCAAAAATTTAGCACAGATACTATGATTGTTCAAAGTACTAAAAGTTATCTGGCGAATAATTCTACTAATGGTAGCACCTTGGTTAGAATTTATAAAGGTGAGCTTAAGGATGGAAAGCTTAATCAAAAAGAAGAAATTGATTATACTGATAAATCTACTCTTGCAAAATGGCAGGGTGAGAAAGAATTCGAAGAATCTGATGAAGGCTATTACTACTTGTACTATTATTGGCGATTAGACGATGGCAGATATCTGATGGATACAAAGCTTGTTAGAATTACTACCAATCAATATGATGTAACAATGATAACAGGTATTTTGGATGAAGAACAAACTGTTGATGATGAACGAAATACTGCAATTGATCAATACGTTACAGACAATGTAAAAGAATCTGACAATGGCACTTGGATCCTTGATGGCTCATTTCCATCTTCAGATGAAGATTTTAGATCAGATACTGCAGCTAACTATTATGATAAAGATTCAGATGGTATATCAACATATAATAGTAAATTGGATTTCGATGATGCAACTTATTATACGAAGAGCTTAACGATAAGCACTATTGAAACAACTACGGCTGTTGAGTGGAAGAGGACAACTGACTATTCGCTTACCACATTGATAATTAAGGCAGTAACTAAGGATGGCAAAGAATACCAGATGGCGCGTATAGACGACTTTAGTGGTGATGAAACCTATACACTAGAATCTGCTGAATATGCTTATCAGAGTACTAATTATACAGTGTCACAGGATCCTGAAACTAAATTATTTTATATTACGCAACAGGATAGTGTTCCTGTAACATTCTCTGTACAAAGTGGTAGTCTTGATACAGATAGTATAAGTAAGTATATTGTATTTAACTTTGAAACGACAAGTAATAATCAGGCTAATTCTTATTCTACAGTTTCAGATAATCTTGTAATTACTGCTCTGTTTAGACGAAATACGGCTGATGTTACTGGAACTAAATCGGTATTATTAAAGTCTGATGATGTAAAGGATGAAGTAGATGAGGTTGAAAGTACAAAAAAAGTATATGTAAAGCTTAATGATGATTCTGCTTCCAATGATAAAAATTTGAGCGAAAGTAGTGATTACACTTCAGCTGACGAAGTCGATAATACTGATGAAATTTTAGAAGATAAATCTACTTCGTTAGATGAATCTGGAACTATTACAGAAGATGATAATTCTAATGATACAGAAGATGATAATTCTAAAGGAACAGAAGATGAAGTAGAAAATAATAATACTGGCTCTAAGTATACGGTTAAAAATGTTAATTACACATATTGGAAGGCTCTTAGTGATACTCAGAAGCAATACGAAGTAGATGATTATGGTATAACGAGTGATAGCAGCAGATTAGCGGCTCTTCCGGGAGATACTCTTACATATAGAGTCAAGCTTAAGAATGTCGGTTTCTTCGAATCTGGAGAAGTAAGGGTTACTGATTCAATTCCGGAAAATTGTACTTATGTAGATGATTCCATGAAGATTTATCGTCAGAAGATTGATACTAGTAGAAATGGAGAGTATGGTGAGCTTGAATTAGTCGCCGAGTTAAGTAATGGTGAAGTTAATTATGGTAGTGATGATATGAAAGCTTTATATTCTGGATATATTGCTGAGACTACTACTTCAAATTCTGATGTTGATGGTGAGTCTGCTAACACTACTTCCGAATCTGACGTTGGTGGTGAGTCAGGAAATACTACTTCAGTTGAATTTTCACCAATAACATTTTCAGATAATAATCTTGAATGGATTATACCAGGTATCACACTTGATTATGACTATTATGTTCAATATGATGTTATTGTTGATGAACTTTCGTCAGCTCAGGCTAAACGTACACTTACAAATACTGCAGAATGGTCATTTAAGTGTCATAATGGTAATGTTATTGACGAGACTACCGACAGTAATTCAAGTTCAGACACCTCTTCAAATACTATCGATAAAAGTAGCCTAAGCTATTTACTTCAAAACGAAATTTTTAACATAACAATGGATTATGTAGAAGATTCTGCTGATTCTAATAGCAACTCAAAAGCAGTTGAATATACAGTCGATTTTGGTAGAAAAAATACTGGGAAAGAGTACAATAATATTACTTTTACGAATGAGATGCCTACAGGATTTAAACTTGAAACGGTAACAGTTAGTAGAAATGGAACTAAAGTTTATTATGGAGAGGTTGGTGCAGATGGAACTCTAAATGAAACAGTTGATAAATCTGCTTTGACTACTGATAATTATTCTGGAACTGATAGTACTATCACTACTGATTCCAATTCTAGTAGTAGTTCTAATACGAGTCAGGACAACTCATTAGTAAGTGATGAATTGGCCATCACATATGATTCAAGTAAATCAGATTTTGTAATTTCAGGCTTGAGCGTGGGAGAAGGTGATAGTTACGAAATTGTTTTTTCAGGTTATCAGATACTTTTAGGTAAGGAATATCCAGTTCAGAATTCCGCCAGTAAGGTACTTGATGAAATTAAAAATAAATCTACGATTACCTATGAAGAATCAGAAACTGTTGAAGTAAAGGACGCTAATGGAAATGTTGTGAAAGATGATGATGGAAATCCAAAGACTACAACAAATTATAATACAAAAGGCAATTCAGTAACACGTATTGAACGTTTGTCTAACACAGTTGAAACTGATGTAATTCATCTTTACTACGAAATTGATAAGAAAATTGAATCCGAAGTAAGTGACCTGTCTCAGTCCTTCTTATTCAAGGTAACTTACTACAAAAATCAAGCAGAACTTGATGCTGCTAAATCCGAGGAAGATAGTGCTTACCTTGAGGAGAATGTAATTACTGAAGATACTAGTGAGAATACAGATGCTAACTTCACAGAAGGAATAACTGTAAATGAAGATGTTGAAAGTAAAGTAGAAGTATCTGAGAATACAGAAGCTGGTACGGATAATTCAAATACTATTGCCACTGAAGAATCAGAGGAGAATGTAAGCTACGTACGTATTAGCTGTGATACCAAAAGCACTGTAACTAAATCAGACGGTACGCAGGCTACTGTTTGGACAGGCTCCCAGCTTATTCAGTGTGACAAGCGAGGCATTTATGTTATAGAAGAGCTTACTGATTGGTCCTCAACTGATTATGATTTTGCAGAAATCATTAATAATCAGACTGATACTAATAATGATAGTGCCGGAAATTCATCAGCCGAAGCTTCGCAGAATACTGATTCATCTGAAGCTGCTGAAAATTCAGACAAATCTGAAGAAGCTGAGACAATTAAGTCAACTGTACTAAAGATGTATATTGACTCTACTGATTACTATGATTCGCCTAATGCTTATACTCTGGCGATTCCGACACAAGTTGAAACCTATTTGTCTGACCTTACAAATCATACAGTGACTTTTATAAATTCACCTAGTGATTATGCTTATTTGTCTAGTCAGGCTTATATAGAAAATAACTTTAAGTAAAAACACTTCAAATTCCCATCCTAATATCAAAGCTGATATTCGCAATCCGCTTCGCTACTTGCTCATAACCTTAAAGCCACTTCGTGGCCCATCAGTAGGAGTCCAGCCTCCTACTGATGCTGAAAAGTCCCCGCTTAAGAAGCGGGGACTTTTCAGATAAGGTTAAATTGAGGATGGGAATTTTTTGTGCAATTTATTTTGAATTATATATTTGTTTAGAAAGACTATAGTGGGTATACTCTGATAAGGTTTTTAACACATTAAAACGTGAACTTTTTGAATAAAGTTGATTATTTATCCGTTATAAAGTAGATGTTTGCCAATTTTAAATAAAATTCTGCACAAAATTTAGGCGTTAAATTTGTTGATGTTTAACAAATGAAATATTGTGATTCCCTTAGATAATTGGTAGTATATAACAAATAAACCTATTGATTTTCTACGTTTAGAGCAATAGACTTTTTGTAACATGATGTGATATTATGAAATCGTAATCAAAGTTTGTTTAGTGAACAGCTTTATTGTTTGCTATATTAAATTTTGTTCATGGCCATGAATTCACTAAAATGTAAAAATTAACTGATTAGAAAGCACAGATCAGGATTATTTTTCAGAAAGGAACAACAGTGAATTTAGAACTATATAATGATATTGATGCAGCTGATTTAAAAGCTCAATATGATATGTATGCTAAGCAGCTTATATCACACAAAATAATCTTAGCTCATATACTTGTGAATACGATAGAAGAGTTTAAAGGTATGAAACCTGAAGATGTAGTTAATTGCATTGAAGGAGATGTTTATGTCAGTCAGGTGCCACTAAATGGAGGACTGACTAATTCAGATTCTGAGTCTGATGATAAAATTGTATTACCTGACTATAATACAAAGGGTAATAAAATAGTAGGCTTGAATACTGCAAATGCTGAAATTAATGAAGGTACCATATATTTTGACTTAATCTTCTATGTTAGGATGAAAGATGGACTGGCTCAGATGATTGTAAATATTGAGGTTCAAAAAGATTTACCCACAACTTATAAAATTCTTAATAGAGCTGTCTTTTATACAAGTAGAATGATTTCCTCACAGAAGCAAAGAGATTTTACAGGACAAAATTATGATGATATTAAACAGGTTTATAGTATTTGGATTGTGATGGGAATGAAGAATGATTCTATCAGCCATATACATTTAGTGCAAGAGGATTTGTTTGGCAAGAATGATTTAGATGGAAATCTTGATATATTTAACATTATTTTCATATGTCTGACAGATGAAATACCCAAAAAAGAAGAAAAAAAGGAATTTCTCAGGTTGCTTTCTACTTTGCTTTCTGATAAAATGGAGTCCAATAATAAAAAAGAAATTTTGCACGATGAATTCAATGTTGATATTAATGAATGTGGTGGAAAGGAGTTGAATATCATGAGTAATTTAGGACAAGCAGTTTATGATAATGGAGTTAGAGATGGTGTAGTTATTGAAAGGTCTCGTGGCTTGGAAGCCTTGGTTACCTCTTTGAAAAATTTTTTGATGAATCCTGATGATGTATATAAAGTTGTAATTAAGAATAAAACTTATTCTGATGTGACGAGGGAAGAGTTTGATAAACTTTATAATCAAGTTTGAAGTTTTTGACTTAATGCTAATGATTTTAACTTTATGAATATCCACTTTGTTTGACCTAGTGACTATACTTATATGTCAAACAAGGTCTATATAGGAATAATTTAATTAAATCACAGTAAATTCCCATCCTGATTTAAATCGAGGATGGGAATTCTTGTATTTACATTTATTTTCAATTATTATTAGTGCTTGCAATTTCTAGAATTGATTCGATTTCTTCCATGATTAATCCCACTGTATATCCGCTTCCGTCTTCGGCACTAACATCCTTAACTGAATGTCCACTTCTAAGTTGGTCATTGATTGCTTCGATTGAAGTCATTACTAATGGATACATAGTTTCTATTGCATCATCTTTAGGTGTGAGCTCCACGTTTTTTATTTGATTCTCATCAATCAGAAGCTTTAATTCTGCACTATAACTTCCAACAGAAATTTCACTTGTATAAATCCCGGCAACATAGTTCTTTTCACTTTCATTTGTTAAAACAACCTTAGATGAGCTGACTTTTTCATTATTATCTGAATTATTTTTTCCGAGTCCCGAAAATAGGACATATAAAAGTGCTATAATAGCTAATAAAATAATTGTAGCTATGATTAAGAACTTTTTCTTCTTTATTACAATAACTCTAGTCATAGCCTTGACCGTTTTTTATTAATATTATGAGTCTGGAAATTATTTATTACTAAAATTGTCTTAGATTTTGAGACAATTAACCTTGCGTAGGTAATCTGTAATTATTATAATAAATCTAGTATGTACTTTAAGAATTCTAAGCGGTGATTACAGTTATCCAATGTGTTGTAAAACCCCTTGGTTTAGCTATGGGGTGTCAATGGATGACTTGATAATATAGCCCTCGTACAGAATCATAATAGTGAGTAGGAGCTTTAGATAAGTTTAATAACAAGAAAGGTAATTTTTATGGGTATTCATTTTATTGCAGGACCGGCGAGTTCCGGTAAATCCAGTTTTTTATACAAAAATATTCTTGAACTGGCCAGCTTCGATATTTTAACAGATAATCGTCAGATGAAGCATGTAATCGTAGTTACCCCTGAGCAGTTTTCTCTTAGAACTGAGCAGGATTTAGTTGCCCTGTCAAAAGGTCATGGAATCATGAACATAGAGGTCTTAAGCTTTACCAGACTGGCCTATCGTTTGATGGAAGAGGCTGGTGATGAGGGCTATCCTGTCCTTAATGATATGGGAAAAAGCATGGTTCTCAGAAAGGTAATGCAGGAGCTTAAGCCTGAATTGAAGCTTTATGGTGGCAAAGAGAAAAATCCGGGCTTCATTGATGAAATTAAGTCTCTTATTTCAGAGCTTTCACAGTATATGATTACCCCTGAGGTGCTTGAGGCAATTTCTGAAAAGCATGTCAACTCTCTTTTTGGCTTTAAATCTGCTGATTTATCAAAGGTATTTTCTGCTTTTAATAAAAAGCTTGAAGGCATTTATACTACTTCGGAGAATCTTTTGCAGATAAGCTTTTCTCATATAAGCTCATCGAAGCTTTTAAACAATGCTATTCTTGTATTTGACGGTTTTACCGGATTTACTCCTGTTCAGTTTAAATTTATTGAAAATTTAATGGGTAAGGTTTCAGATATGTATGTTTGTCTTACTGCTGATGCTTCTACACTAAAATCAATTAATGATGGAACAAAGCTTAATGTGGAAATTACAGATAATCCGGGGATTTTTTCCATGACGGCTGAATGTGTTAAAAAGCTCCTTAGTTTATGTGAGATGAATAGTCAGTCAGCAGATTTACTCTCTTATGACAGTTATAAATATCTTTCACCTGAAATTTCAAATCTGACTTCTCACTTATTCAGACATGATGGTGTCAATAATCTTAATACGGGTGATGCAATCAAAGTGGGTGCTTTTCGTGACAAAAAAGAAGAAGCTGAGTTTATAGCTGCGCGAATCAGTGATTTACTTAGAAATGAAAATTACAAATTTAGCGAAATTGCTATCATTACCGGTGACCTGGAGGGCTATCTCCCTCATTTTAGAAAGTCCTTAAAGTCCTACGGCATCAGCTTTTATGCTGATGAGAGCAGGAGCATTGAGGCTAATGCTCTTATTCAGCTTATTTGCCAGCTGCTAAATGTTGCAATTTATGATTATAGGACTGAGGACGTAGTTCTCTTATTAAAAAATCCACTTTTCAGAGCCTTTATTTCTAATTTACAATTAGGTAGTATTGAAGATTCAGATGTAGCTGTTAATCCTACAGGGACTTCAGATTCAGATGTAGCTGTTAATCCTATAGTGATTGCAGATTCTGATGCAATTGTTAACCTTACAGAAATTTCAGAAGGAAAGGACTCAAATCTTAATAATGAAAATAAAGCTATTAGGAAAAATAGCTATCTGAATTCAACCGAAGCAGATGAAATAATATGTCAATTTGAAAATTATCTCAACTGTTATTCAAAAAGAGGACGCGGTGCTTATCAGAAGAATTGGACTGCTAAAGCAAGGATCGCAAAGCAGATAAATTTAGAGGGTATTAATGCTCTTAGAAAATTTTTGCTCGAGCTGTTTAAAGAGCTACCTTCAGGCAGCAAAGAAATAAATGTTCATGATCTGATAGTTGCAATTTATAACCTTTTAGTTAAACTTGAGGTAAGTGACAACCTTAATTTAATTTCTGAGAAAATTCTTTTAGGTGATGCTCCTGAAAAAGAGGGAATTGCAAAGGAATACTCAAAGGTATGGGAAGCTGTAATGTCAATCTTTACTCAGATAAATGACATTATGGGAGAGGACGTTGTTACCCTGCAGGAGTTTAAAGATATATTTATGACAGGTGCTGCTAAAACTAAGCTAGGAATTTTACCTCCAAATCCCGATGTGGTTACAATCGGTGATGTATGGCGTACCCGACTTAAAGGTATTCGTGCGCTCTTTTTTGCAGGAATGAATGAGGGCGTAATTCCAAGACCGTCTGATGCCGGTGGATTATTTACAGAGACAGAAAGGAAGACTCTTGCTGAAGAAAATATAGAGCTTGCCATTTCACCAAAGAGTGATTCGGCGCGAGAGGAGTTCTATGTCTATCTTGCTATGTCTAAGCCGTCTGATAAAATTTATCTATCTTATTCATTGACTCGTGATGATAAGGAAGCCAGCCCATCCTATATGTTTAATGAAGTATTGCGACTCTGCAGTGATTTAAGCTTAGACGAAGTAAATCGTAACGCAATTAGTGATATGGTAGGATTTGATAATGGAATCAGCTATTTCTTATCAGCAATTAAATTAAATCAGTATAAGTATGATGCATCTTCTTTGAAAGAGGCATACAATGAAAGTCCGGCGAAGAGTAATGAAGAACTTCAGGTTAAAACAAATGAAGAAATTCAGACTAAGCCAAATGAAGACATTCATTCTAACATCAATCAAGAACTTCAGGCTGCGTTAGAAGAATGGTACAAAGAATCGGACTCTGAAGCCTTAGAAAAAATTAATCTTATAAATGATTTTTATGCTTCACTTGATAGCATAAATGTCCTTTCAAAGGAGACTGCTGACCGCCTTTATGACCACATAATAAAAAGCAGTGTAAGCAAGATTGAAATGTACTCAGAATGTCCATTTAAGTATTTTATGCAGTATGGACTAAAAATTGACGAAGCATATGAAAATGAACCTGAAAATTTTGATTACGGCAATGTATTTCATGAAGCTATGAAAAACTTTATGATTGAAATGAATAATAAGGGAATTGACTATCTGACAGTAACAGCTAAAGATTACGAACCTATTGCCCTTGAGTGTCTTAAGAAAGTGCTTGAAGGATATTGTGAAGGTCTTTATTCTAAAGATGAAAGAATTGAAAATTATACAAAGAGAATGGAACGTGTAATTCTTACTTCAGCTGCTACGATTGTAAATCAGATTAGAGCAGGAAAATATCGTCCATGGAAATTTGAAGTTCCATTTTCAAAATCCGGCATAGATATGCAGCTCACCGGAAAAATTGATCGTGTAGACAAGTATGAGATGGATGGAAATACTTATCTGAAGGTAGTTGACTATAAGACAGGTTCGTCCAAAATTGATTATTCTAGGCTTTACTACGGTATTCAGCTTCAGCTACCACTTTACATGAGTCAGCTTCTTTGTGATGAAAATATCAAAAATCCTTTACCAGGGGCTTGTCTTTATCAGCATTTGGATGATCCGAGTGTCGAAATTACTAAGCAGGATACTGATGTAGAGTTTGAAAAAAAGAAAAAATTAAAGGCTGAGGGCTTGATTTCAAGTGAACCTAAAAATATCTATTTTATAGATAGTGAGATGGTTAATAGAAAAGATGATGAATTTGACGTAAAGAATGGCTTTACTTCAACAGTTGCAGGCTTACATTGTGACAAATCAGGTAAGCTTTCAAATTCATCAGGAACGAGTACCTCTAATCCGGGTGAAAAAGTGATTGATTCTGTAAAATTTAAAAAAATTTGCGATTTTGCAGACAAAAAGGTAAGAAGCACCGTCAAGGAAATTCTTGGTGGAAAAGCTGATATCAGTCCATTTATGTTGGGTGATGATAATGCATGTAAATATTGTAACTACAGCTCCATTTGTGGCTTCGATGAAAAGCTTAAATGCTTTGATTACCGAAAAATAAAGTTAAGTGGCGAAGAAGCACTTGATGAGATACTTAAAAGTGAGGAGGAGTACAATGGCTAAGGTAAAATTTACTGATGATCAGAAAAGAGTTATAGATACACCAATTTGTAATCTTCTCGTCAGTGCAGCTGCCGGCTCAGGTAAGACAGCAGTTCTGGTTGAAAGGATTATCAGACAGATTAGTGACGATACTAATCCAATAGATATCGATAAGCTTTTGGTAGTTACCTTTACGAAAAATGCAGCAGCTACAATGAAGGACAGACTCTATAAAAAGCTTGAAGAAGAATGTGCTCTTAATCCATCTAACCGTCGACTTTCGGAACAGCTTGGCAAAATTTCTTATGCAGACATAATGACAATAGACAGCTTTTGCATGAAGGTAGTTAAGAATTATTTTTTTGCTCTTGACATTGATCCCAATTTTAGAGTTTTGGATGGCAATGAAGGTGAAATTCTTCTTCAGCAGACAATAAATGATATTCTTCTTGAAGAATATAAAAAAGGTGAGCCTGACTTCCTTAGATTTGTTGAAACCTATGGCAGCCCTAAGGATGATGATAAAATAATTGAATTATTTTCTAAGCTTATAAAGCTTTCCTCAAGTCATCCTTGGCAGGAGGATTTTATTAAAAGCCTGCGAAATGAATATTTGATTTCTTCAACAGAAGAATTAAATGAAACTCTTTCTGTACGTGATCTTTTAAAATATACTAAAAGGATTGCAGAAGATTCAATTAGTATTACTGAAAGATGTAAGGATAAAATTGGAGTTATTTTAGAAGGAAATAATCCAAAATTTTTCTGCAATTTATCTGATAAAGATAAAGAAGCACTAAACAAGTGGTTAGCTCTTTTGAATTCTGATTTAGCAATATATTATTCTCTTAGAGATGTGAACAAAATAGCGGCAGCTTATGGCATAATCAATGATTCAAAGTTTGACAGGGCTATAACTACACCTAAAAGTACTGAAAATTCAGATATTTTTGATGAAATAAAGAAATCTAGAGACCAGGCAAAGGAAAATATAACTAAACAACTTAAAACTAAGAGCTTTGGTTTTTCATTTGAAAACCTGTTAGAGGATAATAAAAAGCTTTTGACTTTAGTTGACCTCATTATTGATATTGCCCTTAAGATATTGAAAGAATATTCTGCCCGTAAAACAGAAAAGAAAGCTTATGAATTTTCTGATGTAGCTCATATGGCGCTTAATATTCTTGTCTCAAGGGATGAATCAGGTAGAGCCTTTCAGTCAGATTATGCCAAGGAGCTTTCGAAAAATTATGATGAGATTATGATTGATGAGTACCAGGATTCAAATGAAATCCAGGAGGTAATCCTTTCTGCAATTTCGGGCGAAAAGAATGGTAAATCAAATATGTTCATGGTTGGAGACGTAAAACAGAGCATTTATAAATTTCGTATGGCAAAGCCGGAAATATTTATGAAAAAATATGCTGACTTCAACAATGAAGAGAGTAGTGATGTTGCCATTGACTTGAGCAAAAACTTTAGAAGTGCAAGACCTGTCATTGAATGTGTGAATGAAATTTTTAGAGGAATAATGACTCCTGAGATTTGTGGCATTTCTTATGATGAAAAAGCTTCCCTTAATCAGGGTGCTGATTATGGTGAAGTTGATTTAAATCCTTTAAATAATGCAGAATTAAATTTGATTCGCTTGGATGAAGAAGATGCTTCTGTTAACGGTACTGTTTCTTTAGACAATAATATAGAGACAAACTCTTCAAATAAAGCTTCAAAGGAATCAGCTTCTTCTAAGAAATCTAAAAAGCAGTTAAAGACAGATAAGAATGATTTGATGGCAAAGGCAATTGCTGCAAAAATTAAAGGAATGGTTAGCGGACCTGAGAAATTACGGATTAAGGACGGCGATGAATTTCGTGATTTGCGTTATTCTGATATAGTAATTCTTACGCGCTCTTTAAAAGGAATCGCAAATGAACTGGCAGTTACACTCCCTAATGAGGGAATACCAGCCTGCGTAAATACAACCACCGGTTATTTTGATACGACAGAGGTAAGCATTGTTATGAATTATCTCGCAATACTTGATAACCCTTATAATGATATAGCACTTGCGTCAGTACTCCATTCTTTTATGTGCCGACTAAGTGCAGAGGAACTGGCAATTATCAGGATTTATGAAAAGAGCCTTAGTGAAGATAAGGTAAAAAAATATCTATATGAGGTTGTCAGAAGCTATCAGCTTAGTGAAACGGCAGATGAATTAATTGTAGCTAAGCTCAATGACTTTTTCAAAATATATGATAAGTTAAAGGCTAAAAAGGACTACCTCTCTCTTTATGATATTACACTGGGAATTTATGAAGAAACAGGCTTTTATGATTATGTTTATATATTGCCGGCAGGAGAGCTTAGACGTGCAAACCTGGATATGCTTCTCGAAAAAATAAGAGCATTTGCAAAAACAGACATGAATACAATAAGTGATTTTATTGCTTATGTTAAAAATTTGAAAAAGTATGACAAAGAGCTCGGCGAAGCCAATATTGGTGAAGGCTTAAATGCAGTAAGACTAATGACAATTCATGGAAGTAAAGGTCTTGAGTATCCTGTAGTGATTGTGGCTGAAATGGAAAAGCAGTTTAATATGATGGATTCCAAGGAGCAGTTTACACTTCATTCAGAGCTGGGAATAGGCTGCAATGTTATAGACGAAAATAATAAATCATACCATAAAAGTTTTCAAAAAAATTGTATTGCAAGTCTTATTAAACGTGAAAATATTGCCGAAGAGATTAGAATACTCTATGTTGCACTTACAAGAGCAAAGCAGAAGCTGATTATGTTTGCAGGATTAGATGATTCAGAAAATAAGCTGGATGGGTGGAATAATAATATAGGAATAACTGATGGAGTCCTTGGCTATTCAAGTATTCTTAGTGCTAATTCATATGTTGATTTGGTTGCTCCTGTACTTTTCTATTATAAGAATAGTAATACTGACTTAAGCAGCGAAGAGAAAAGCTTAAAGACTCAAATAGTTATTAAAAATATTTCTGATGCAATAAAGACAAATGACGATATGGCTTTAGAAAAATCAGATAATATTTCTGAAGTAATAAATGCGACCGGTGGCATAGTTTTAGAAAAATCAGATAATATTTCTGAAAGCAACGATTATAGTACTAGCCAAGAAAGCATCATTGATGATAGCATTAAATGTGCGCCTCCAAAAGGCTGCAATATTGGTAATAATGAGAATATCACTGGACTCAAAAAATCAATTGAGGAATATTTTAATTATAAATATCCTTATGAACGTGATAATGCAGCTGTAAAGTATTCAGTTTCAGAGCTTAAGCATGAGGCAATGGAAGAAAATGAAATCCTTTTTGATGCAGGAGGGCTGGTAAGTCATGGCAGTACTGAGTCTGATTCATCAAATGAAAATATTGAGATTAAGAGTACAATTACTCATGCTGATACAGCTGTTGAAAAAAGTGTTTCACAGAGAAAAAAGGCTGACAATTCTAATTCAGCTCTACTTCCTGGATTTATGAGATCAGGATCTTCTGAAACAACAGATAAAACTAAACCGGTAGCTTCATTAAAAGCTGTAGAAAAAAGAGGAAACGAAGCTAATAAGGGCGCTCTTAAAGGTACAATGACTCATCTCTTTATGGAACATGTCATTATGTCCGATGCAATTACTGAGAACGAGCTTAAAGCTTATGCAAAGGAGCAGATAGAAGCTAGTACTTTGCCGGCAGATATTTTAGAATATGTATCCATTGGTAAAGTTAGTACATTTTTAAAGTCGTCACTTGCCAAAGCAATGCGCAAGGCACGAGATGAAGGCAAGCTTTATATAGAACAGCCATTTGAATATGGAATGCCAGCAAAGGAGGTAAAGCCTGGTGAATTTGTAACTGATGAGCTGATACTTATTCAGGGTGTAATTGATGCATTTTTTATCGAGGACGGAGCAATTACAATCGTAGATTATAAAACTGACCGACTTAAGTCTGATAATGGAGAAGAAGAGTTGAAAAAGCGCTACACTAAGCAGATGGAGCTTTATTCAGCTGCTGTAGAGTCAATTAGTCAAATTCAAGTAAAGAAAACGACTTTATATTCCTTTTCATTAGGCAAGTGTGTAGAAGTTTAAAAAATTTATTAATTTTTTAATTTAGGCATTCAATTTTAATTGTAAAAGTTGTAAAATACATACGATTATCAAAAAGTTTTTGTGGAGGATTTTAACAATGAAAAAGAGACTTTTATTCGTTTACAATCCCAACGCAGGAAGAAAAAGAATTAAAGAGTGTCTGGATGATATAATTACAGAGTTTTGTAAGGAAGATATTGAGGTGGTAGTCTGTCCTACAAAAAAATCCGGCGATGCAACAGTAACCGTAAAGGAGTATGAGGATGATGAAAACTGCTTTATGGTTGCCTGCGCCGGCGGAGATGGGACTCTTCATGAAATTGTAAATGGCATGATGTTAAGAAATAAACGTATACCAATAACTTATATGCCAATGGGAAGCACAAATGATTTTGGTGGAAGTCTGGGAATTCCGAAGGATATTACCGAAGCTGCTAAGCTTGTTAATACAGGTAAGCAGTTTCCTTGTGATATTGGTCGTCTTAACAGTGAATATTTTGTCTATACTGCCTGCTTTGGGGTTTTTACTGAGACGTCCTACGCAACGCCTCAAAATCTTAAGAACAGTCTTGGTCACTTTGCTTATGTATTAAATGGTGCAACTGAGCTTACAAAAATTCAAAGATACCAAGTGAAGGTTGAATTTGATGATAGCGTAGTGGAAGGAAAATTTATTTTTGGTTCAGTATCATCGACCGCTTCAATTGGAGGCTTTAGACCAATTACTCCAGAAGATGTTGAGTTTGATGATGGACTTTATGAATTGGTTCTTATAAAAGATGCTAAATTTTATGAATTTCCTAAGCTGGCCAATGATCTCCTGCGAGGAACCTATAGTGCGAATGAAAATATAGTTTATGCACGAGTTAACAAAGTAAAGTTTACTTCTGAAAATCCGGTACCTTGGTGCGTTGATGGTGAGTTTGGTGGAAATCTTTGCGAGGCCGGAATTGAAATATATAAACAGGCTGTTACATTTATGATTCCTAGTACAAAGTCATCTGATGAGCCTATTGAGTATGACGAAAATTTATTTACAGCTCATCGAATTGAAGAATTTAAGAAAAATAGCATGAAGTATGACGAAGATAGTACTGAATTCTTGCAAAACTAATTTTTTTAGAAATTCAATGCGTGCTGATTAATCTTAAAGCCTCTTCAGATAAGGTAAAAATATAGTTGATTTAAATACATGTTTTTGGTATAGTATTAAAGTGTTATAGTTTGTTTATAGGTAATTTAGATATTCAAAAGCAAGCTTAATATCTACTTTTGTAACTAATGAAATTAGATTTCAATGCATTTATGCGAAGAAAGGGTAAATATGTTATTTGTTGGTGTAGATTTAGGAACCTCATCTGTTAAGATGCTATTAATGGACGAGGCTGGTAAGATTTTAAATATTGTATCTGAGGAATATCCTCTTTATTTTCCAAAGACAGGCTGGAGTGAGCAAAAGCCTGAGGATTGGTGGAATGGATTTAAGACAGGTCTTGTTAAGCTGATTGACGGCTTTAAAGCAGAAGATGTTGCAGGAATCAGCTTTGGCGGTCAGATGCATGGTCTTGTAATTCTCGATGAAAATGATTCAGTACTCAGACCTGCAATTCTCTGGAATGATGGCAGAACCCAGAAAGAATGTGACTATTACAACAAGACTATCGGTAGAGAAAAAATCTCTGAATATACAGGAAATATGGCTTTTACAGGCTTTACGGCCCCTAAGCTTCTATGGCTTAAGGAAAATGAGCCTGAAGTATTTGCAAAAATAAATAAGATAATGCTTCCAAAGGATTATCTTGCTTATATGCTTTCAGGTGTTCATTGTACGGATGTTTCCGATGCCAGTGGAATGCTTCTTTTCGATGTTAGAAATAAACGTTGGTCAGAGGAAATGTGTGAGCTTACAGGAATTTCCGTAAATCAGCTTGCTAAGGTATTTGAAAGCTATGAAGTCGTTGGAACAATCAAGCCTGATGTGGCAAACGAGCTTGGCCTTTCAGATAAGGTTAAGATAATTGCAGGAGCAGGTGATAATGCTGCAGGTGCAGTAGGAACAGGAACTCTTGAGCATGGAATGTGTTCAGTAAGTCTTGGTACCAGTGGAACTGTCTTTATTTCAACAAATGATTATGCAGTAGATCCACAAAATACAATGCATACCTTTGCTCATGCAAATGGTAAATATCATTTCCTTGGTTGTATGCTTAGCGCAGCTTCTTCAAATAAGTGGTGGATGGATGATATTATTGGCACTAAGGACTATGCAGCAGAACAAAAGAACATAACAAAGCTCGGAAAGAATAGTGTTTATTATCTTCCATATCTCATGGGTGAGAGAACACCTCATAATAATCCTAATGCAAGAGGTGTATTTGCAGGTCTTTCACTTGATACAACAAGAGAAGACATGACTCAGGCAGTTATGGAAGGCGTAAGCTATGCACTTCGTGATTCTCTTGAAATAGCAAGAAGCTTTGGCGTTAAAATAGAAAGAATTCGTGCAATTGGTGGTGGCGCAAAGAGCCCACTTTGGTGCAAGATTCTTGCAAATGTAATGAATGTTAAAGTAGACAAGATTAATTGTGAAGAAGGTCCTGGTTATGGCGCAGCAATTTTAGCAGCAGTAGGCTGTGGAGTATACAGTAGTGTAGAAGAAGCAGCTTCTAAGTTTATTACTGTGGTTGATACAATTGATCAGGATGAAGAGCTTGTTGCTGAATATGAAAAGAGATATCAGGTATTTAAGTCAATTTATCCGGCTCTTATACCTGTATTTGATAAAATTGTAGAAACTGAATAGAACTACTTGTTTGGCGTGTTCGTCTGGGCACGCCTATACATATGTAATAGGGAATTTCAATATGAAAATCTATAGTGATTTTGCTTACTGCTATGATTTGTTTATGGATGATATTCCATATGATGATTGGGCAGAATATTTACTAAAGCTTTTAAGTGAACAAAAGGTAGATAAAGGTCTTGTTTGTGAACTGGGCTGTGGTACCGGTGAGATGACCTTAAGACTTTTTGATGCCGGTTATGACATGATTGGGCTTGATGTTTCAGAAGATATGCTTATGGTAGCAAGAGACAAAATGTACGAATGTGCCCAGGAGGATGAGGAAATAAATATTTTCTATACCTGTCAGGATATGCGTGATTTTGAACTTTATGGTACAGTTGCTGCATTTGTGTCAGTTTGTGACAGCATGAACTATATTACTGACTACAGGGATCTTGTCAAGGTTTTTAAAAATGTAAATAACTATCTAGATAAACAGGGCATTTTCATTTTTGATTTGAAGACTGATTATTTTTATAGACATAGTCTTGGAAATAATTCCTTCAAGCAGGAAAGAGCTGAAGGTACTCTTATTTGGAACAATACCTATGACGTGTCGACTCATCTTAATTCCTATGATATCTGTATTGATATACCTGATGAAGAAGATGAGGTTTATGATGAAATTTCAGAGCATCATGTTCAAAGAGCCTACTCTCTAGATGAAATTCGCCAGGCACTTAGTGAAGCTGGAATGGAATTTATAGGAGCAAAAAAAGCCTTTACTGATGAAGAACCTGATTCTGAGACTGAAAGAATTTATGTAATTGCCAGAGAAGGCTACCAAGCAGGTAAAAAATATGAATTGTAAGATATAAAATAGAGTAAAATAAATTTTAAAATAGGAGATTCGCGTGGATTATTTAGTTAGAGCAATGGCTGCCGGAGGGCAGATAAGAGCTTTCGCCTGTACAACGCGTGAGCTTACGGAGCATGCCAGACAGATTCATAACACTAGTCCTGTCGCAACAGCAGCACTTGGCAGACTTATGGCCGGTGGCCTGATGATGGGAAGCATGCTCAAGGATGACAAGGACGTTATGACCTTAAAAATTGATGGGGTCGGACCTATGAAAGGCTTGCTTGTAACCGCTGACAGTAAAGGTACTGTAAAAGGATATGTAAATGTGCCGGATGCAGATGTACCACTAAAAAGCAATGGAAAGCTGGACGTTGGTGGTGCAATAGGTGCAGGAATGCTTAGTGTAATTAAAGACATGGGACTCAAGGATCCATATGTTGGTCAGGTTGCTCTTACAAGTGGTGAAATTGCTGATGACCTAACCTATTATTTTGCAACTAGTGAACAGGTTCCCAGCAGTGTCGGACTTGGAGTGTTGGTTGACAGAGATTATACTGTTAAACAGGCAGGAGGTTTTATAATCCAGCTCATGCCTTTTGCCCAAGACGAAGTCATTGATAAGCTTGAAGCAAGGATTAGTTCCATTAAGTCTGTAACAGCAATGCTGGATGCCGGACTTACACCTGAAAAAATGCTTGAAGAAATTTTAGGTGAGATGGATTTGGAGATAACTGATACAATGCCGGTTTCTTATGCCTGCAACTGTTCAAAAGAAAGATTTACCAGAGGTCTTATCAGCATTGGGGCAAAGGATATCAAAGAAATGATTGATGACAATGAACCGATTACAGTAAATTGTCATTTTTGTAATACAGATTATACCTTTAGTATTGAGGAATTAAAGGAAATTCTCAGAGCTGCAAAGCATTAAAGTTCTTTTATAGGCTGATACTGTTTTTAGCTTTAAGTTTTTAGAAATTATTTAAATTTTAAGTATGTATTAATTGTAATTATTATTACTTAGAATATTTATTGAAAGGTTTTAGTGACCTTTCTAATAGAATTTATGGAATTATGTACCTTAGGGTAATGTTGGGGGTTAAGTATATTATTTTACGGAGGAACCCTGAATGATTGAAAACTACAGCTCATTTAGAAATGAGTATGATGATCATGATTTTAATGGCTTGCATGAAGAATGTGGTGTAATTGGTGTATATGATGTCGAAGGTGGGGATGTTGCCTCAGACATTTATTATGGACTTTTTGCATTACAGCACAGAGGACAGGAAAGCTGTGGTATTGCAGTCAGTGACACCTATGAAAATCAGAATAACATTCGCTCTTACAAGGGAATGGGACTTGTAAATGAGGTTTTCAATGAAGAAAATCTTGCTAAATTAAAAGGTAATATCGGTGTCGGTCATGTCAGATATTCAACTGCCGGTGCAAGCAGCATTGCAAATACTCAGCCTTTAGTTTTAAATTATGTTAAAGGAACGCTTGCACTTGCTCATAATGGAAATCTTACGAATGCCCCTGAAATTCGTAAAGAGCTTGCTTATACCGGTGCAATTTTTCAGACAACCATTGATACTGAAGTAATTGCTTATATTATTGCAAGAGCAAGAATTGAGACAAATTCAATTGAAGAGGCAGTTAAGGTTGCAATGACAAAAATCCAGGGAGCCTATTCTTTGGTTGTAGCCAGTCCAAGAAAGCTTATTGGTGCTAGAGACCCTTGGGGCTTTAGACCACTTGTTATTGGCAAAAAGGACAATGTATATGTGATTACCAGTGAAACCTGTGCACTTGATACTCTTGGAATTGAGTTTGTAAGAGATGTTGAGCCTGGTGAGGTTGTTACAATTACAAGAAAGCATGGGATTGTTTCAGACAAGTCAATGTGTGGTAAAGCACCATGTAGCAGATGTATATTTGAATATATCTATTTTTCCAGAGCAGATTCTAAAATGGATGGCGTGAGCATTTATAATTCCAGAATCATGGCAGGCAGAATTTTGGCACAGGAGCATCCTGTGGAAGCAGATTTGGTCGTTGGAGTTCCTGATTCCGGCAATGTCGCAGCTATGGGCTTTGCCATGGAAAGCGGCATCCATCTAGGACAGGCATTCGTTAAGAACAGTTACGTTGGAAGAACCTTCATTAAGCCAAAGCAGTCAGCGAGAGAGACCAGTGTAAAGGTCAAGCTGAATGCATTAGAGGATTCTGTAAGAGGCAAGAGAGTTGTCATGATTGATGACTCTATAGTAAGAGGAACAACCTCTGCAAGAATTGTAAGTATGCTTAAAAATGCAGGTGCAACTGAAGTTCATGTTAGAATAAGTTCACCACCATTTTTACATCCATGTTATTTTGGTACTGATGTACCAAGTGAGGACCAACTCTTAGCTTCTAACCATACCGTTGAAGAAATGAGGGAAATGCTTGGTGCAGATTCACTTGGTTTCTTAAGCTTAGACAGACTCGGAGAACTGGTTCCGGGTTGCCATGGCTTCTGTGATGCTTGTTTCACAGGCAAATATCCTGTAGAAGTACCAAAAGAGGATATACGTGGAGAATTTGATAAATAAATTTTAAATAATCTTAGGAGGATTAACTTATGAGTACAGACCGTTATTCAAGCCCACTTTCAGAAAGATATGCGAGCAAGGAAATGCAGTATATTTTTTCACAGGATATGAAATTCCGTACCTGGAGAAGACTTTGGATTGCACTTGCTGAGTCTGAAATGGAATTAGGACTTAACATTACACAGGAACAGGTTGATGAGCTTAAGGCTCATAAGGATGACATTAATTATGCAGATGCAAGAGCCAGAGAAAAGCTTGTTAGACATGATGTAATGAGCCATGTTTATGCTTATGGACTTCAGTGCCCTAAGGCTGCAGGAATAATTCATCTTGGAGCAACCAGCTGTTATGTTGGTGATAACACCGATATTATTGTAATGGCAGAAGGCTTAAAGCTTGTTAAAAGAAAGCTTGTAAATGTAATGTCTAAGCTTAAGGATTTTGCACTTGAATATGCCGGTCTTCCTACTCTTGCCTTCACACATTTTCAGCCCGCACAGCCAACAACAGTTGGTAAGAGAGCTTCACTTTGGCTTATGGAATTAAAGCTTGATTATGATGATCTTTGTTATGTTCTTGACAGCCTTCAGCTTTTAGGCTCAAAGGGAACAACAGGTACTCAGGCTTCATTTATGGAGCTTTTTGATGGAGATCAGGAGAAAATCAAAGAGCTTGAAAAGAAGATTGCAAATAAGATGGGCTTCGATTCATGTATTCCTGTATCAGGTCAGACTTATACACGTAAGGTTGATTCAAGAGTAGCAAATGTACTGGCAGGAATTGCTGCAAGTGCAACTAAGTTCTCAAATGATATAAGATTATTACAGCATCTTAAGGAGATTGAGGAGCCATTTGAAAAGAATCAGATTGGTTCATCTGCTATGGCTTACAAGAGAAATCCAATGAGAAGTGAAAGAATTGCATCTCTCTCAAGATATGTAATGTGTGACCTTCTCAATACATATTTCACATCTGCAACACAGTGGTTTGAGAGAACTCTTGATGATTCAGCTAATAAGAGACTTTCAATTCCTGAGGCCTTCCTCGCAATCGACGGCATTCTTGACCTTTATATGAATGTTGTAGATGGACTTGTTGTTTATGATAAAGTAATTAATAAGAGACTTATGAGTGAGCTTCCATTTATGGCAACAGAAAATATTATGATGGATGCCGTAAAGGCCGGTGGTAACCGTCAGGAGCTTCATGAAAGAATTAGAACACTTTCAATGCAGGCAGGAGCTAATGTAAAGGTTAATGGATTAGATAATAATCTTCTTGAGCTCATTGCTGCAGACGAATCCTTTGGTCTTAGTCTTGATGACCTTAAGGCTTGCATGGACCCTAGTAAGTATACCGGTCGTGCAAAAGAGCAGACAGAAGAATTTATTAGAGATGTAATTCAGCCAATTCTTGATGAAAATGCATCTGACATTGGACTTACAGCAGAAATCAATGTATAAGCTGTTAAGACTTGTTAAAGAATAAAGAATGTGATTTGTTAAAAAACAATCAATGTGGTTCATTCAAGAACAATCAATATTGGTTTGTTTAAGAAATGACAAATCTTGTTGTATTATATTATTAATTAGATTGCTTTGGAGGGTTGAAATGAGCGAGATTTATAAAGCTAAAAATGCCTGGCTTAAATATGATGAGGCAGGCAGAAAAAATGTAATGGATTTTTGTGAGGGTTACAGAAAATTCATATCTGACAATAAGACCGAGCGTGAATGTGCACTCAGTATTATTAAAAAGGCTGAGGATAAGGGCTTTAAAAATCTATTTGAGGTTGATACTGTTAGGCCTGGTGATAAGCTCTATGTCAATAAAATGGGCAAGGCTGTTGCACTTTTTATCGTAGGTGAGGAGCCTTTGAAAAATGGAATGAAGATTCTTGGTGCCCACATAGATTCTCCAAGACTTGACTTAAAGCCAAATCCTTTATATGAAGAAAATGAAATTGCCCTTCTTGATACCCATTATTATGGTGGAATTAAGAAATACCAGTGGGTTACATTACCAATGGCAATTCATGGCGTTATCTGCAAAAAGGATGGTACTACAGTAAAGGTTAATATTGGTGATAATCCTGGTGATCCTGTAGTGGGAATTTCAGACCTTCTTATTCATCTTGGTTCTGCTCAGATGGAGAAAAAGGGCGCAAAGGTTGTTGAAGGCGAACAGCTTAATGTAACTGTGGGCAGTATTCCTCTTGATACAAAGGAAAAGGAGAATGTTAAACTCAATATTTTAAATATTCTCGAAGAAAAGTATGGACTTTCTGAAAGAGATTTTATTTCTTGCGAGCTTGAGGTGGTACCTGCAGGCGAAGCAAGAAGCTATGGCATAGATAGCTCAATGATAATGGGCTATGGTCAGGATGACAGAGTATGTGCCTATACCTCAGTTGAAGCATTTTTCGACTTTGACAAGGCTGACAAGACTTATGTATGTCTTTTAGTGGACAAGGAAGAAATTGGTTCGGTTGGTGCTACCGGAATGCATTCAAGATTTTTTGAGGATTCAGTTGCTGAAATTCTTGACAGAATGGGCGAATTCAAAGAAATTGATGTTAGAAGAGCAATGGCTAATTCGGTTATGCTTTCTTCTGACGTAAGTGCCGCATTTGATCCAAATTATGCTGATGTATTTGAAAAGAAGAATTGTGCATATTTTGGTTATGGACCGGTTCTTAACAAATATACAGGCTCAAGAGGCAAGTCGGGAAGCAATGATGCTAATCCTGAATATATTGCAAAGCTTCGTGATGCCTTTGATAAAAATAATGTTACCTTCCAGATTGCTGAGCTTGGAAAGGTTGATGCCGGCGGCGGTGGCACAATTGCATATATCATGGGTAACTATGGAATGAATGTAATTGACAGTGGTGTAGCAGTGCAGAATATGCATGCACCATGGGAGGTTACAAGCAAAATAGATATTTATGAGGCATATCTTAGCTATAAAGTGTTTTTGAAGGATGTGCAGTAGGTGTGCTAATTAAGTTTTTTTTATGAGGACGGTTTAAGTACAGACATGATGCGCAAAATGTACGCTTCGCGTTTGTCATACATTTTGCTGCAAGCATGTCTGTACTTAAACCTGTATAAAGTGCTATTTAAGGTAAGCATAGGTGTGCGTATAATTTGGACGGCGTGCTTATATGCATGATGCCGGGAGTGTATGCTTCGCGTTTATCATACACTTTGCTGCATTCATCATACTGCGCACACTTGTATAAAGCTCTTTTTAGGTAAGGGTGCTAAGGATATGCCTTGGGTTAGTTTGCGAGAAAAGGTGATTAGATGGAAAAAATTAAGATTAGATATGTTAGTGATGAGATTTCGAGACTTGAGTATATTGATGGTAAGTCTGATTGGATTGATTTGCGCGCTGCTGAGAATGTGGTTTTGAAGGCTGGTGAGTTTAAGCTGATTAGTCTTGGAATTGCCATGGAGTTGCCTGTCGGTTATGAGGCACATGTTGCGCCTAGGAGTTCAACCTTTAAGAACTTTGGTATTCTTCAGGCTAATTCTATTGGTATCATTGATGGTAGCTATTGTGGCAACGATGATATTTGGAGATTTCCTGCACTTGCCATGCGTGACACTGAAATTAAGGTTAATGACAGAATCTGTCAGTTTAGAATCTTTAAGAATCAGCCACGTATTGAATTCGAGGAAGTCGAGTTTTTAGAAGGCTGTAATCGTGGAGGCTTTGGCAGTACCGGCAAAAACTAAGGAGGTTTTCTTTATGAAAAGATTATTATTAGGCTCTTTTTATATGATAGGAAGTAAGAATCAACTTGATGTTACTATGCTTGCTGAAGTGGGTAGTGATAAAAATATAGAATTATATTTTGAATTACCGGATCCGGTCTTTGGTTTTAAAAATTGTACTATAGATAATGATAACCTTGTTATCAAAAATAGAGAAGGGTTTACTGATAATGAAATGAGGTATATTATCAATATTGTTAGAAACAATAAAAAATTTATTGGGGAAATAGCAAAGGAGGGTAAAAATTATGCCATCCTTTGATTTATTTGGATTTAAATTTTTCTTTTTTAGTAATGAGTTTAAAGCTGATGGTGAATTAGAACCTGTTCATATACATGTGACAGATGGCTCTGTTTTAGAAAAAAATTCACCTAAATGGTGGGTTGGTTTAAACAAATGTAAAAGAGATGATGATCAAGATTTAAGACATTATGGTTTGAAAACTTCAGACTTGAAAAAGATAGAAGAAATAATTAAGAATAATAGTTCGACAATAATTGAAATGTGGGCTGACTTTTTCAAGGGCTATGATATTGAAATTCATAATGATGTTAAGTAGATTTGTGAAGATAAGAACTTGCATAATTAATAAAGTTAGTGTAAACTAACGTAATGATGCAAGTTCATTACCTATAAAAATTTTAAGAAATGGAGTACAAAAAAATGGCAAAGGTAGATATTATTTCCGGCTTCCTTGGAGCTGGTAAGACAACACTTATTAAAAAGCTTTTAGCTGAAGGCGTTTATGGCAATAAGGTAGTCCTTATTGAAAACGAATTTGGCGAAATTGGTATTGATGGTGGTTTCCTTAAGGATGCCGGCGTCAACATTACTGAGATGAATTCAGGATGCATTTGCTGTACACTTGTTGGTGATTTTGGAAAAGCTCTTAATGAGGTGATTGAGAAATATGATCCTGAGAGAATTATTATTGAACCTAGTGGCGTTGGTAAGCTTTCGGATGTAATTAAGGCTGTACAGGATTTGGATAATGATAAAATTGAGCTTGATACATTTACAACTGTTGTTGATGCTGGAAAATGTAAAATGTATCTCAAGAATTTTGGTGAATTCTTTGAAAATCAGGTTCGGTTTGCAAAGACTGTAATTTTAAGCCGTACACAGCTTATTTCTCAGGAGAAGCTTGAAAAGGCTACAGAGCTTATCAGAAGAATAAATGCAGATGCAACTATAATTACTACTCCTTGGGATGACATTACAGCAGAGCAAATGGTAGCTGCTATGGAGAAGAAGGAGAGCTTTGAGGATGATTTATTAAAGGAAGCTATTGAAGTAGCGCGTGCTCACCAGCATCACCATCATCATGATCATGACGAGGATGAGCATGAACATCATCACCATCATGACCACGATGAAGAATGTGACTGCCATGACCATGAGCATCATCACCATCATGACCATGACGAAGAAGGTGGCTGCCATGACCATGAGCATCATCATGACCATGACGAGGATGAGCATGAACATCATCACCATCATGAC